>JAABQZ010000072.1 GCA_011391175.1 Methylophilaceae bacterium
AAATCCGACCAAATACATGCAAATGCAAAAGGTTATGCGGTGGTGAGTGAAAAATTTGGTGAGAAATTGAAAGAATTAGGCTATTTAAACTGACTTAGACATGCCCTGAGAGGAAATACCCATGCGGGCTGCAGGGCGTTCATATAAAATATTCGAAGCTTATCAAATTCACTAGGCCTCACCGCTTGCTTGAAGTTTCTTCGCGCGCTCAAGAGGGTTCTTTGGTTGGTATGGTTCACCACTTCCAATGAAGGCGCCTATGATGTCCAACCAAGCGCTTTCGTCATCACGCGCTATAGCGGCCCAAGTGGTGCGTTCGTCGATTCGAAGGCGTGGTCCCACGACGCCAGTTGGTAGTTGAGTGACCTGTCCGTCTCCAGTGATGAGACGGGCGCAGAACCACACCTTTGACATCTCAGGGACTAAGCTGGCGCAGACTTGTTCGTGAGTAACTACAAACGCACCACAATCATCAAAATTATGTGTGAGAAGGCGGGCGGGAAAAGTGAGCAGGAGAGAGTTAGCAATTAACGTGCGAACTCGGGTAACTATGCTCCGGTTGTACTCGAGGCCTTGCTGCCAGCCGCGCCTGAACTCTGCGCGATAGCCCGTATTGGCGTTGAAAAACTGATCGGAGAGTACTTCCCCGATGTGGAACTGAAGAATTATCCGAAGGTCATTGGGGTTGAATCCCGACTGTTCCATCCCCATGCGAACAATCCCGACTTCTAGTGCAGCTCGGAACGAAGCTACCACCGCAACGGCGATGGATTCAGTAGCGGGAGCATCTTCAAGCAACCTTGCGCGACTTGGATTGCTTGCGGCAATTTCCTCAATGCTCCAAACCGGTGATTCTGCGTGCATTCGAGACGCCTAATATGAAATAGGCGTCCAATTTAGCGCCTTATATTGCATCAAACGTATTCTAAGCTCTCTTCTCAATCGGCACAAACTCACGTCTAGCTTCACCTGTATACAACTGTCTTGGACGACCAATTTTGTGTTCTGGGTCGCTATTCATTTCGCTCCATTGCGCTACCCAACCTGCGGTGCGGGCGAGGGCGAAAATGGCGGTAAACATACTATTGGGTATGCCCATGGCACGCATGACAATGCCGCTGTAAAAATCGACGTTTGGATATAATTTGCGTGATACAAAATATTCGTCTTCAAGCGCGATTTTTTCTAGTTGCATGGCCAGTTTAAAAATCGGGTCGTCGTGCAAACCAAGCTCATTAAGCACTTCGTAACAGGTTTTTTGCATAATCGAGGCGCGCGGATCCATGCTGCGATAGACGCGATGGCCAAAGCCCATTAGCCTGAAACTATCCGTTTTATCTTTAGCACGTTTAATAAATTCGCCTATGCGCGATACGTCACCCATTTCTTCTAACATTTTCAGCGTGGCTTCATTTGCGCCGCCGTGTGCAGGCCCCCACAGCGAGGCAATGCCTGCCGAGATACTGGCAAAAGGATTGGCGCCGCTAGAGCCTACTAATCTAACTGTTGAGGTCGAGGCGTTTTGCTCGTGGTCTGCATGCAGAATTAGAATTTTCTCAAACGCTTTAGCCAGCACAGGGTTGGGCGTGTATTCCTCACACGGCGTGGCAAACATCATATGCATAAAGTTTTCGGCATAATTCAGTCTGTTTTGCGGTTGCATAAACGGCTGGCCAAGGTTGTACTTATAGCTCCACGCCGCAATCGTGGGTATTTTGGCGAGTAACCTAAAAGCAGAAGTCTCGCGGTGCTCGGGGTTGTACACGTCCATCGAATCAAAATAGAACGCAGACATGCTGCCCACCACGCCTATCATGACCGCCATGGGGTGCGCATCGCGCCTAAAGCCACGGAATATATTGCTGAGCTGGTCGTGTAACATGGTGTGGCCAGTAATGCGGCCAGTAAATTCGGCTTTTTGCGTGGCGTTTGGTAGCTCACCATTCATCAGCAAATAAGAAACTTCTAAAAAGTCACAATGCTCGGCCAGTTGTTCAATGGGGTAGCCGCGATGTAGTAGCATGCCTTTATCGCCATCAATATAGGTAATGTTAGATTGACATGCGGCAGTGGCCATAAAGCCTGGGTCGTAGGTGTATACATCGTGCTTGCCCAGCGTGCGGATATCAATCACATCGTTGCCCGCTGTGCCAGAAAGCACGGGCAATTCGATAGGTTTTGTACCGTTATCAAAAGTGATGGTGGCTTTAGTAGGTTTTGTTGACATAACTAACTCTTTATTAACGTTTATAGCAAGATTATACGCAATGAATTAGTGAAATGTGATGCCACACACTGCAAACATATAAGACTTTAAAAATTAGTTAGTTTTTATTGCACAAAACAAGTGCACGGCTTGGTGCATAAGGCTCGTATAAGTGCTATGCAAGGCAAGAAAAGAAATATTTAAGCGGGGTAAATGGCACCCAGTACGCGCAAACCTTTAGCGCCTGTAGCATCAGGCAAATTGCCGGGTTTGTTTTCTAGCGTTTGTTTGGCTAGCCATGCAAACGCAACCGCTTCCACCCAATCTGCGCCTACACCAAGCGCATCGGTGTTGGTGAGTAATTTGCTTCCTAGCATTTCTTGTAAACTACGCATTAGTAAACTATTATGCGCGCCGCCGCCGCACACATAGACTTCATCTATATCCATTGGCGCAATAGCATCGTATATGCTCTGCGCAGTGAGTGCTACTAAAGTGCGCGCTACATCTTGCGGCCGCAAATGTGGGTACAGTTGATGTTGTTTTAACCAGTGGTCATTAAACAAGTCGCGCCCGGTGCTTTTGGGTGGCGGCAGCGCAAAATAAGGCTCGTCCAGCATGCCAGATAACAAAGTTTGCAACACCACGCCAGTGGCTGACCATGCACCATCTTTATCGTAATCTTTACCTGTTTTTAATTTTGTCCAGCTATCTAGCAGCATATTGCCAGGGCCAGTATCAAAACCTAGCACGTCGCCGCTTTTTGCTAAAACCGTCACATTAGCAATGCCGCCAATATTAATAATGGCGCGGTTTTTATCTGCACTGGTAAACATGGCTTTGTGAAATGCGGGCACAAGTGGCGCACCTTGGCCACCAGCAGCGATATCACGGCTACGAAAATCGCCCACTACGCTAATATTGGTCAGTTCTGCCAGTAGGGCATTGTTGCCAATTTGTAAGGTAAAGCCAAGCTCTGGGCTAAAGTTAGGACAATGCCGAATCGTTTGGCCGTGGCAGCCAATGGCGCTAATGTCTGCCGCATTTACTTTGGCTTTAGCGAGCAATTGTTTAACCGCATCTGCGTATAGATGTGAAAGCCTGCAGCCCAATATAGATGAGGCTTCCAGCTCGTTATATTGTGGTGCATGTAAGGCTAATAATTCTGTTTTTAGTGACTCTGGGTAAGCTAAGAATTGTGTATCTTGTAGCTGGCAACTACCATTTTCAAATGCTACCAAAGCTGCATCCACACCATCTAAACTGGTGCCAGACATAATGCCAACAAATAACTCAGGCTTTTGTTTACTTATGGCCATGATTTAATCGCGGGCGGCCATATAGCTACGATTTAGCATATGAATTTGCGCCATTAAATTTAGACTTTTTGCGGCAAATTCCTCTTTATACTTAGCGTCAATCGGCACGCTGGTGGGCAAAGCCACAGTCAACGGGTTGCGGTGTACTTTATTTACCAAAAATTCGTAATGTAAATGCGGGCCTGTCGCCAAGCCAGACATCCCCACATAGCCAATAATGTCGCCTTGCGCAACTTTCATATTTTTACGCAAGCCTTTGGCAAAACGTGATAAATGGCCATATACGGTGCTGATATTGTTTTTGTGTCTAAGCACAATGACGTTGCCGTAGCCGCCTTTGCGACCCATAAACTCAACTGTTGCATCGCCAGCGGCCTTAATTCGCGTGCCTGATGGGGCAGCCAAATCCACTCCTTTATGTGCCTTAAAGCGATGCAATATAGGGTGAAAGCGCCCTGGATTAAAGTTTGATGAAACACGGGTAAACTCCACGGGGGTGCGCAAAAATGATTTATGCAAACTTTTGCCCTCTGGCGTGTAATAAGAAAATTTACCTGTAGCATCGCTAAAATGAACGGCCTGATAGGTTTTGCCCTTATTTACAAACTCCACCGCCAGCACATTGCCTGTTTTCACTAGCTCGCCTGCGTTATAAAACGCTTCGTAAATTACAATAAATTGGTCACCAGAGCGTAAATCATCGTGAAAATTAATTTCGCTAGAAAAAATCTCGGCAATCTGTAGTGCAATTTGATCGGGGATGCCCGCGGCGTCGGTGGCGCCAAACAGACTATTTTTAATCGTGCCAGATTTCAAAACATGCGTATTCTGCAAAGCCATTTTTTCAGTGCTAACTTGGTAGCCTTCCTGCGCCAAGTTTGCAGTCAATACATTTTCTGCATCTAGCTCATACTTTAAATGCAGTAGCTGGCCAGCCAAATTAGTTTTGATTTTTAAAGTACGGCCTGGAATTAACTGCGTATTAATGGCACGCGCATCTGGCGCCAGCATTAAGTATTTAATAGCATCTTCATCTTTAACAGACATGCGCTCTAGCAGGCTGCCCAAGTTGTCATTGCTTCGCACTTGGTCTAGCTGCCAAAACTCTTCATTAGCACTTATATTAGTTGACGCAAGTGGAAGGCTGATTTCTTGTACAATCGTTTTGCTCTTAAAATGACTTGCAAAGCTGCTTGGCGTTTGGTTAAACGCTGCCAGTACACCAAAAATAGGCAAAAATAAAGCAATAAATATCCAGCGTAGCTTTTTATTTCGCAGGCTAGTCAAATTGTTTTGCGTTAAAATAGAGAGCTTAGATTTTTTGTGGTTAGATTGCTGCATAAATTAGGGTTAAATACTACTTAAATGCATTGAAACAACGTAATGTTCAAAACCATGGTAACAGAAAATATAAAACTACAAAAAGTAACAAATTGTAAAAAATAACCAGCTTGATAAAAATCCAGCCTACTTAATAGAAAAACAGTTTTTTGGAAAACTAAAGTGAATATAGATATTAACCAAACATTAGCGATTATAAAGCGTGGCGCTGAAGAGCTATTGTTAGAGGCTGAGCTTGTCGAAAAACTCAAAAAAGGTGTGCCGCTGCGCATTAAGGCAGGGTTTGATCCTACCGCGCCAGATTTACACCTTGGGCATACGGTGCTGATTAATAAACTGCGTCATTTTCAAGATTTAGGTCACCATGTATTGTTTTTAATCGGTGATTTTACTGGAATGATAGGTGACCCGACCGGCAAAAGTGCCACGCGTCCGCCGCTGACTAAAGAACAAGTGGCAGAAAATGCTAAATCTTATGCGGAACAAGTGTTTAAAATTTTAGATAAAAGCAAGACCGAGATTGTGTTTAATTCTAGCTGGCTCACCGATTTGGGTGCGGCGGGTATGCTCAAATTGGCCGCCAGCCTAACCGTAGCACGTATGCTAGAGCGCGATGACTTTTCAAAAAGATTCAAGTCCAATCAGCCCATTGCCATTCACGAGTTTATGTATCCGCTACTACAAGGTTACGATTCCGTTGCCTTGAAAGCAGATGTAGAGCTCGGCGGCACTGACCAAAAATTCAATTTGTTGATGGGGCGCGAGCTACAAAAGCAAGCAGGGCAGCCGCAACAGTGCGTGTTGACGATGCCTTTGTTAGAGGGCTTGGACGGCGTGAATAAAATGTCTAAGTCATTAAACAACTATATTGGTATTAACGAGCCCCCAGAGATTATTTTCGCTAAGCTGATGTCGGTTTCAGATGACTTAATGTGGCGTTATATTGAGTTGCTGTCGTTTGAAAGCCTAGAAACGATTGCAAACTGGAAAGCGCAAGTAAAGGCAGGCGAAAATCCACGCAATATTAAAGTGAAATTCGCACAAGAAATCGTTGCACGTTTTCACAGTCAGGCCGATGCGGAAAGTGCATTAAATGATTTTCAAACGCGCGCCAAAGGGGGCATTCCAGATGACGTGCCTGAAGTGCTCTTGGATATTGGCTCGCAGAGCATCGGCATTGCCTCGCTATTAAAAATGGCAGGCTTGGTAGAAAGTACCAGTGAGGCCATGCGCGCCATTCAACAAGGCGGAGTCAAGCTAGACAGTGAAAAAGTAGAAGATAAAAACTTGCAGCTTCATAAAGGGATGACAGTTGTTGCGCAAGTGGGCAAGCGTAAGTTTGCAAAGATTACGCTTAGCTAAAAAAAATCTTAGTTGAAAAAACTACATGGTTTTTTTGTTTGGGAAATTTTTAACAGAAGATTTTTTGACTAAATTATCTTGGTAGGGGTGTGTCGCGTTGTTATAAAGTTTGGCAATCTTTTTTACATACATTCTTGTTTCAGCATATGGCGGCACGCCTTTGTATTTGTCGACCGCACCTTCACCAGCATTATAAGCCGCAGCCACAAGCTCAACATTGCCTTCGTAATAAGCAAGTAACCAGCGCAGATATGCTAATCCACCCTTGATATTATCTTCAGCTTTATAAGCATCCTTTACGCCAAAGCGTTGCGCAGTTTCTGGAATGAGTTGCATCAAGCCTTGCGCATTTTTTACTGAGGTAGCTTGCACATTAAAACCAGACTCAACGGCAATAAATGCCATCACCAAGTTGCTATCTATGTTGTAGCGTGGCGCAAGTTTATTGACTAGCTTTAAAATATGTCGTTGTGATTGAAACAAGGCAGCAGTTTTATCTGAAACAGGCTTTAATTCTGTGTTAGCTGCTGCCGTTTCTGATGCTGGCGGGTCTGGCAATAAGCAAATCGGTAATGCAGATTTTGCTGAATCATCTTTAATCGTAGCTAAAGACTCTTGTGCACTCGTGTGTCCTTGCTCGGCTGCTTTGTTGTAGAGTTGTGTGGCGATACTTTTATCTACTGAGACACCACGTCCATTTTCATACATCCAGCCAAGTGCGTAGAGTGCATCAGCATCGCCATGTTTAGCGGCTTTACAATAGCTTGCATGTACCTCTGTATAGTTTTGCGGCGAGCCATCAATACGATTAAACTTAAATGCCATTGCCACCAACAATGAATTTGGATTCTTCAAGGTTGATTTGGCATTTTGATTAGTTGGTGCTGTGTTTGCTGATGGTGCAGTTGTAGCATCAATGTTTTGTGTGGGTGTTGCTATCGCCTCAGAGTCATTGGCGAAAACGTTAAGACTAAATACCAAGCAGGCAAATAGTGTAAGTGAGCTTAATTGCGCTAAGTGATTGTTAGATTTCATTTAATCTATTGCCAGAATTGATATTTTAGCAGTGAATTGTATCT
>JAABQZ010000073.1 GCA_011391175.1 Methylophilaceae bacterium
GCATGCAGTTTTCTAGCACGCGTGCTTGGCGGCCAGCTTTCTCTAGGCGCTGAAACTCAAGCCCTTCTGGTAATTTCAGTGCAGCTTTTTCTGAAATCAGCTCACATTCGTTACCCACCTTAGCCAGTTCAGATAATTGATATGGTTTTTGGTCGTCTGGCGCCATATTGTCTGCATAAATCATCAAACCTACCAACGCCAGCACTGGCACCAAAACAGCAAAAATCCCCTTCATATTGTTTACCTATTAAAGTCTATTTAGTTAAAATTTATTTTACTGTGCATTTTGCACGTCTTACTTGGCAGGACTTAGATTATTCAAGTCTAGCTCATCTAGTAGCAATGGATTAATTTCTTTCAAAGTCAGCCGAATTTTATCTGCTTCGCTCTGTCTGCCTTCGGTTTGTGCTATTTGCGCAATGGCCTGCAAACTAGCAGGGTGATTGGCCTGCAGGCCAAGTGCATTGCTAAAATATGTTTTTGCGCTGTTTATATCGGCCAAATTTTGCGCTGATTTTCCCAAATAATACCAAGCCTCGGCGCTTGCTGGCTCTTTTTCAACCCAATTTTTGGCGATGACTTGTACATCTTGCCAGCGATTATTTTGATAGGGCAGCACAATTTGCATAAAAAATGGGCGGTCATTTTCAGCCGTATCCCAAAATGGCGCAGCGTGAATCGAGTTTAATGGCACGGATTCCGTCAACAGGAGAGCCCTCACCATATTAATCGGCATATTGTAGTAATAGGCATTTTTGCCCGGGCTTTTAAAGGTACTAATCGCAATCAATTTACCTTCGTAATCAAACACTGGACTACCACTGGCACCAATGGCAAACGCGGCTTGGGTGCGAATCACCTGCTCATTATCGTAAGCATATAGTGCCTTCACCGTGCTCAACGCAACAAACGGTGCAGGTGAATCGTTGGGCATAGAAATCGAAATCACTTGCTGCTCATAATTAAGCTTAGATGAATCCGCCATGGCGATGGGCTTTAAATCGGCATATTGCACCTTTAAAATACATAAATCATGCTTCCAATCCGCTTGCAGCGATTCCGCTGGATATTCGGTGCCCCATTTGTTAATACTAATACCGTTAGCGTTGCCCAGTACATGGCAGTTGGTCACCACGTGGTCTTTACTCACCGCAACGCCTGTGCCAAAACCATGTCCACCGCTTTTGGTGGTGGTGCCTATTTTAACCATCGATTGTTTTAAATCGTACAAAAGCTCAATGCTAGGCTCTGGCAATACGGCAGCCTGCGCACTGGGAACCAGAACAAAATAGCTATAACTTGCTAAAAAAATAGAACAAAACTTGATGATATGCATAGTATTCACTTTATTTATGTAACTAATTGTATGGTTACGAACTAGGTGCGGGGCTTTAAGTTCCGAAGCTAAAAATTAATCCGAAAATTTTGTTAAGGGCCTTAACGCTGATAACCTTTTTCTTAAAGAGAAGCTTATTAGAAGTGCTGTAATGAGGTCAATTTGCACATGCATAGTGCACCCATTTTGGAGACTTTCTAGAAATAGCCTTAATTAAAATAGCTAAGCCAATGAATAATAAGTTAGCGCTAACATCCAACAAAGTCCTTAAATTGTCATAATTTTTTGGTCTAATTATTGCTTAATTAACTACTGTAACACCACATTAAATCATTTGATTGTTTAGGGGCATAAAATGACTATTTACCAAGTTGTAAACGAGCAAAATCATCCGATATACGCCTTTCTTAGTCTAGAAAACGCAGCGCAAGAAGTGGAAATGTTGAACGAAAGCCGTGAGGACCATTTTTACTATATTAATGAAGTGGAGCTAGAAGCGGCTTAACAAAAATTAGCTGTTACTAGCAGTTCATTTACTGGTATTTTATCTTGGTTAATCATGTTTGGCTCTTAAAGGCGCCAACAGCTCAGATAAGCCGTTGTGGTCAATTTCTTGCATTAGCTGCAACAAGCGCCCTAAATCATCCTCTGGAAAGCCTTTGCGCGCAAACCAGTTTAAATAATTACCAGGTAAATCGGCCAGTACACGCCCTTTGTATTTGCCATAAGGCATGACAATAGTCACTAAACGTTGTAAATCATCTGCATTCATTTAAACGTTATTAAGTGAGATACTGCCCACATGGACATTGGCTGGCAGGACATATGTCAAAAGCCTTTTAACCTTTTTTAAGCTTTTCTGCATCCACTTTGGCGCGCGCCTCGGCCTTGGCTTTTAGTTTCGCTTTAGCTTCGGCTACCAGCAAAGCGTGTGCCTCTTCGTCTGCAGACAAAACGCGGTCTGTCGACTGCTGATTAGTAGCCCCATGTTTGGCTTGCGCTTCAAACTCAGCCATCAGACGTAACTGCTCGGCCTCGGCAAAAGCAATTTTTTGTGCCTGCTGTGCCGCTTTTTCAGCCCTTCTAGTTTCTGCCTCTTCTGCTAAACGCGCTTTTGCTATGCGGGCTTCTTCAGCAGCCGCTGCCAGCTTGGCTTTATCATTAGCCTCGGCCTCGGCGCGTAGTTTTTCTGCTTTATGTTGTGCAACCTTCTCAGCGGCAAGCTTGGCTTTTGCTGCTCGCTCAACTTCCGCCTGTTGCGCCGCAGCCTCTGAAGCAAGTTTTTCTGCTTCTGCCGTTTCTAAGCGCTGCGCCTCTAATGTCGCTTGCTCTGCTTTCGCAACTTCAGCGGCTTGTTTAGCTTTAGCCTCTTCTTGCGCTGCTTTTAACTTCTCTAGTGCTTCTAATTTAAGGATTTTTTGTGCCTCGGCAGCTTCAGTAGCAGTCCGCTCTGCCTTGAGTTGCTCTTGAACTTTTGTTTCAGCTTTGGCTTTTTGAATGGCTTTAATCAACGCCTCTTGCTGCAGTGCCTTATCAGTATCTTTCGCCTTATCTTTAGGCTTTTCTTGCCCTTTTTCTTGGGCTTTTTCTTGCGCCTTTTCTGACTCTTTGGCTTCTGCTATTTGCTCGGCCTGCTTTGCCTGTTCATCCTGTTTTACTTTTTCGGCTTCCGCCTTTAAGCGCTCAGCGTCTTTATTTTGCGCTTGTGCTGCCAATTTTGCAGCTTTTGATAGTGCAATCTCTTCTACCACAATTTGCTTAGTGCTATCGCCAAAATCCCAATCGTCATCGCTTACGCTCACCACGGCAGGCTTTATATAGCCTTCACTTTCCAGCTTGCTTAAGGCGTCCAGCAATTTATCAGCGCTAATATCATCATGCTTGGTCAGAATAGTTTGCGCTTTTGATACGCCATCAATAAACGAAAGTACTTTCATCAACTTGCCCGAAAGCCCGCCGATTAAAGAACTTCGCGCGCGCAAGCCTTTGGGCGTTTTGCTATAGGTTACTGATAAATCTGCCATTTGTTGATAATTGAATTGTTAAACTTAGTATTTTATAACTCAGGTTTATTGTATTAATTAAGTGAGTAAAATTTTAGTGCAAATTTTGCCGAAATTTTATAGTGTCACGAATGCAAAATTGCGTCAATCAACATGCAAAGGCATTATTATATTTGATTAGAGTTGATTGAAAAAACATGCCCTGCAAGCCAATATCCATGGGGAAGTATCACGTATGAATAACCAGCTTCAGCTGGTATATTATGCGGGGACGACCCTGCGGTTGCAGGGCAGTGGTAAATGTGCCAAAAACCTTAACCAAGTGCAATTTTTGATCAAAATGCCAAAATTTACACAGTATTGACGTAACCTCATACACATTCAAGCTAAAAACCACCTTAAATAGGCACTCAGCAGCCATTAAAATTTATATAAGCAATTGAAATATAACAGTATATTTTAAATTATTCACTGTTGGCCTAATTTATGCTCATTACCCATTGTGGTACGTAATTAACTTAAAGGAGCGTTAACATGACTATTTACCAAGTAATCAACAAACAAAACCAATTAGAGTATGCCTACCTTGACTACGAAGTGGCCGTAGAAGAAATTACAAAATTAAACGAAGGCTTTGACGATAGCTACTATTCGATTAGCGCGATTGAAGACGAAGATTTTTAAGTTTTAGTTTCATCAGGCAATACCAGCATTGACTTAATACGGCTATAATCAATGCTCTGAGAGGCTCATGTATATTGGCTGCTGGGTATGCCAGTTTTATACAAAATACGCTAATGATTCGTTATTTTTTAATATTCACTTAGCCTCAAGCGAGTGCTATAGTGATAGCTAGTTAACGGAGAACCAGCCATGACCAAGCAAGATTTAAAAGATACCAAACTTCAAGAGCATGTTGATGCGATTGAAAAGCACAAGGCCTTATTAGAAAAGCTGCATCTTGATTCAAACACCCATTTGGATGAAATCAATGGCTCAATCAGCAACCTCACCCTCACGCTTGAGGAATACCTTAAAGTCATTGGCATTCCCTAATTTTGTAGCACGATAAACCTTTAGGGCGCATGAGCACTGTGCAACACGCCCACTAACCAAAATCTCTAAGTAATACCTAACAATAACTTAACATGCTACCTAAGCTGGCTTTTTTTCCTGCTTTGGTTTTTTAACTTCTTTACTTTTACGTTGCTGTCCTTTTGCCATCATATCTCTCCTCAAAACTGCCAGCAAAAAAGCCAGCATGCATATATCATAGGCCAAAAATTAACCGGCGTATGCATATACTTAAAATGCTTAAGGTACTATGTAGGCAAAACAATTGCCCTGTAATCACCAACCAGGCCCAACTATCGCTTGGTGCTCACGCACCCCATTTGTGCACATGGTTACATTTTCACCATTAAGCCCAGCATTAAAATAATTAAATTATTGTTTAAATTCATAAAGTTATCTGTATTGACTAGAATTTGGCACGGCATTTGCTGTTATTTTCTTAAAACTTAATAGTTAAAGGAAATACAAATGGCGTTATTAAGCTGGTTAGATAAAAAAGTAGACGATCCTAAAGCAGGCGTTTTATCTGGTATCGATCTTAAATACGTGCTTGACACGCACCATATGTTAAAGAAAAGGTTACTGGACGTGATGGACGGCACAAGCGCGGAGCCATTAGACGTTGTCACAATTTCGCAGGATGATGTATGTGCGATAGGCAAATGGCTTTATGGTGAAGGCAAAACTTTATATGGCCATTTACCTGAATATGAAACCGCGCGTCAGGTGCATGCAGAGTTGCATTTGTGTGCGGGTGAGGTGCTAACGCAACACCAGATTGGTAATCAGGATCACGCATTTGCGTTATTAAAAACCAAATACCGTAGCACTTCCAGCAAAAACCAAATGGAATTTACACGCCTATTTAAAGCCGCCAAAGTTAATCCATAAGCCCAAAATGCGTTAAAACGCCAGCACAGCAAATGCTTGGCATTATCTATACTGAACTTAATTTACCTGTTCAACCTCTTAAATTGTGTATGTCACACCTTGACTAAAACTATTCAGGAGATTGAATGCACAAAACTCTAATCGGTCTGACCTTAATTACCTCATTATTAGTAGCCACTGCACACGCCGCAGATAACAACATGCGATCAGGTCTATGGCAAATCACTACCACCTCTGACCTATTACGGTTAGTACCGCACCTGCCGCCTGACCAAATGCAAAGCATTAAAGATTTAGCCAGCGAATACGGGCTAGAAATGCCACAAATTGACAACGGCGCTGCAATCTCCCAAACATGCATCACGCAAGAAATGGCCGACAAAAATACGCTGCCCAATTTTTATAACGCGGAATTAGGTTGCACCTCTAAAAATGCCACCCGCAACGGCAACAACTACAAAGTAGATTTTGTGTGCGCCAGTGCAGATTTAAAAGGTAACGGCACAGCAGAAGGCACCATTTCAACCCCAGAGGCCTTTACAGGGCAAACCAACTTTATTGGGGAAGCCCAAGGCAATACAGTGAACGAACGGGCGGATATTAACGGTAAATGGTTGAATGCAAGCTGCGGCGCAGTAAAACCGCTTTAAAACAGATGCCCTGCAACCGTAAAGGTTGTCCCCGTAGAATAAACAAGCTAAAGCTGGTTATCGTCAGTTTCCTTCCATACAGTTTCTATCTTAATTTGCTGGATTTCTAGCTACGCCGTTTTCGTAATGGTTACCATCGTGACCTGCCATCCGTTTACTTTAAGTTCAAATTTGCTCAACAGTTTCCTGCGAAAGACGTTCACACAAAATTATTTACACCAACGCTTATGTAGCTATATTCACGCTATTCGGCCATTGCTTAGGTTGGAACTGTAGGACTACGCTTACTGAGTTTTCAGAGCTTGTCTAATATTTACTAATCGTTCTAAAAGATAGAATTATTAAATGTTGAAATGAAGCTTATTTCACTTTGGCAACTATCTTAAATGTTCATTGGTGAAAGGATATAGATCATGAGTAAAAACTTAAATGAAAACTTGTTTATAGCAACTATCATCATGCTGACTGGTTTTTTTGGAATTTCATTAGGATTGACATTGGGCTTGGTTTTTTAAATTGTTTAGCCTACATAATGTACTGATTAATTTGAAATCTTAAATTTTATTACTACTTTCGAACATCTACATGTCTGCACTACAATCCTACCCAACCACCAAATTCTCAGCATATAGAAAACATGCTTGCAAAAAGAAAAAATTAATGACTTTTCAATCGCCATCAAATGTTATTATTTGCTAGTTCGTCGTTAAATCAATCCTACTCTGCGCCTTCACATCTTATATTTCGTGTGTACAATATACGGATTAAATAGGATGCATCATG
The DNA here is from genome assembly GCA_011391175.1 of Methylophilaceae bacterium. Classification (GTDB taxonomy): domain Bacteria; phylum Pseudomonadota; class Gammaproteobacteria; order Burkholderiales; family Methylophilaceae; genus Methylotenera_A. Next base: position 6,738 of record JAABQZ010000073.1, read on the forward strand.
AAAAGTTACTCAGAAATTGAAGCAAGTGATTTATTTGATCACATAAATAAACCCAAAGTATTATTAGTGGATGTACGTAATGACGATGAAGTGGCGCGTGGCATTATTCCAGGCGCACTGCATATTCAACTTTCCATGTTGCCATTGCAATACGAAAAATTGATGAACGCCAGTTCGGTGGTTTTTTATTGTCATAGTGGCATACGCTCTGCCCATGCGGCAGATTTTGCCGTCAGCAAGGGCATACAAGACGTGTTTAATTTAGTAGGTGGCGTGGTGGCGTGGGGAAAAGCGGGCTACACATTAAGCATTAAAAAGTAAGTTTGACTGAACAATTAGCTAGATTGGAAAACCATGGAATTTGATAAAGAATGTGATGCACGCAACTTAAATTGCCCGCTGCCAATTTTGCGTTGCAAAAAAAGCTTAGGTGAGGTTGAGGCTGGGCAAATCTTAAAAATTATCGCTACCGACCCAGGCTCAGTGAAAGATTTTCAGGCTTTTTGCAAACAAACAGGGCA
>JAABQZ010000074.1 GCA_011391175.1 Methylophilaceae bacterium
TAGCCGCTTCGATAAACTTATGTGAGGTAATCACCGTTTTAATGTTGGCGGCAATGCAGGCGTTTTGCATGCCCGCCGTACCTGCCGTGTAGTTGAGCATGGCAGGTACGCGATTGAATGCGCTCATGCCTAAAATCAGCGCTAGCGTGTTGGTAATGTTTGGCATCAGCACCGCGACAACTTCGCCTGAACTGCTGACTTTGCTGGCGATGCGGCCAAGAGCAAGGCATTTTTTGAGTAACTCCTGATAAGTTTCTTCGGTTTCATTCATGTCTTCGATGAACTTATAGTTGCCACCAAATTTATCCACTGCATCTAAAAACGCTTCAAATAAAGTGCGGCTTTTTTGCGCTTGAAACAACATTTTTTGCATCACACTGCGCATGCCTTCGCCAGCTATTCTTCTTCTTTGTTTGGCTGTAGGAAAACTGCGATGCGATGGCTTGGGCATCACCACACTGGTGGTGGGCATGATGGTGAGTGTGACTTTGGGATGCAACTTTCTTGGGTGATGACTGGACAAGCGTCCAAAGTAGGATTCTGCTGCGCCATCGATGCGCACAGGCAAAATGGTTGCGCCTGTTTTGCCCGCTACAAAACCTGGGCCGTCATAAATTTTCATTAAGCTGCCGGTTAAGGTAATGCGTCCTTCGGGGAAAATCACCACATTATTTCCTGCTTCAAGTAATTTAATCACTTTTTTCATCGCATAAGGGCTGGCGGGGTCGACTGCCAGATGCGGTGTTAAGCGCAAGAATTGTCGGTACCACCAGTTTTTAAGCACCGTGGTGTGCACGACAAATGTGGCTTGTTTGGGAATATACAGACCAAGTAGTAAGCCATCTAAAAATGATTCGTGGTTTGCAACGATAAGCAGACCATCTTCGGCAGGCACGTTTTCTAGCCCGCGTACCTGCACGCGAAACAGAATTTTGCTAATAAACCTTAAAATGCTTGCCATCATGCTTCATTCCCCCTAAATCTCGTTTCTTAAGTAGCTTAAAACGTTGCTTATCTCAGTGATGATATGCGTTTTATTGACCCAGAAAAATACTTCTTTGCCTATTTTTTCGCTATTTAGTGCGCCACTTGCATGCAAATTTTTTAAATGATGTGTGACTGCGGTGCGCCCCAATTTAGAGCTGGCGACAATTTGCAGAATATTTAAACGCTCGTCCTTTTCAAAAGCTAATAATATACGCTGACGCTGTTCGTCGCCTAGTGCCACGAACAAACTTGAAATGTTTTTCCACTCATTGGGAATATCTGCAATCAATTTCATAACTATATAATTAGTTATTTAGTTATATGTGTCAAGCTTAATATTCGTGCTTAAGTAAAAAGCATTAAAACATATGCCCTGTAAGCCAATACTCAAGAGCCCTACAGAGCACTAAAAATCTCTCGGCAAAATATTAGTCAAATGCATAAAGAAAAGTGCAAATAAAAACGGGCGCCGAAGCGCCCGTTTTGTTTAGTGCTAGCGCTAGTTAAGCGTGATAGGCACGTTCGCCATGCTCTGTTGTATCTAAGCCTTCACGCTCGGATTCTTCAGAAACACGTAGACCGATTACCAAATCTACAATCTTAAGTGCAATGTATGACACCACTGCTGAAACTACGATTGCCGTAATTACTGCATATACTTGAGCAGTCATTTGTGCCGCAAAGTTGTATTCACCTACCGCGTTTGCAACATAGTCGTAAACACCCATACCACCTAATGCTGGATTAACAAATACACCAGTCGCTAATGCACCAAAGATGCCGCCCACTGCGTGGATGCCAAACACATCAAGTGCATCATCGTAACCAAACATGTATTTCACTTTAGATACGAAAATGTAGCAGATTGGTGAAACCAGCAAGCCAATTACAATCGCGCCCATCGGACCTACAAAGCCGCAAGCAGGCGTTACTGCAACCAAGCCAGCAACTGCGCCAGAAGCTGCACCCAACATAGATGGTTTTGATTTATGGAACCATTCAATAAACATCCAAGACAGAGTAGCTGCTGCTGTAGCAATGGTTGTGTTTAAGAAAGCTAAAGCTGCGTAGCCGTTTGCTTCTAAGTTAGAACCAGCATTGAAGCCATACCAACCCACCCACAGTAAAGCCGCACCCACCATGGTTAAAGTCAAGCTGTGCGGTGTCATTGCTTCTTTACCGTAACCAATACGTTTACCTAGCACGATACAAGCAACCAAACCAGCTACACCCGCATTGATATGCACAACTGTACCACCTGCAAAGTCAATTGCACCTTTTGCCCATAACCAACCTGCATTAGCTAACACAGTCGTTAATGATTCAGCACTGGTGATTGCGTCTGGACCATCCCAATACCAAACCATGTGTGCCATTGGTAAATAAGCAAATGTAAACCACAGTGTCATAAAGGCTAATACAGCAGAGAATTTCATACGCTCAGCAAATGCACCCACAATCAAAGCTGGCGTAATAGCTGCAAACGTTAATTGGAAAGCCACAAAAATCAACTCAGGAATATATGCGCCTTTACTAAATGTTGCACCTAAAGAGTCAGGTGTAACGCCTGCCAAAAACGCTTTGCCTAAGCCACCAAAAAATGGATTGCCGCCTGTAAATGCCACACTGTAGCCATAAATTGCCCATAACACAGCCATCAGCGAAAATATTGCGAATGTTTGCATCAGCACGCTGAGCATATTTTTTTGGCGAACCAAACCACCATAAAATAAACCCAAGCCTGGAATCACCATAAGCGTTACCAACGCTGTGGCGACAATCATCCAAGCGGTATCACCTTTGTTAGGAACAGGTGTTGGCGCTGCAGCGGCTTCAGCTGGAACAGCTTCTGCTTCTGCCGGTGCAACTTCCGCAGCAACTGCTTCGACTGCATCATCAACCGCTACTGCCGCATCAGTAACAGACTCTACTGTAGCGGTTGCGGCTTCTGTTGTGGCTGCATCTTCTGCAAATGCCAGTTGCGATGTTCCAAAACTTAACAGAGCAACTAATGATAAAACTGATAAAAATTTCTTCATGTCATGCCCCTTTATAGCGCATCAGGACCGGTTTCACCGGTACGGATGCGATAAACTTGTTGTAAATTAAATACAAAAATTTTGCCATCGCCAATTTTGCCTGTGGCAGCAGATTTCTCAATCGCATCCACAACTTGGTCCAGCATGTCGTCTTTAATTGCGACCTCTAATTTTACTTTAGGTAAAAAATCTACCACGTATTCAGCGCCGCGATAGAGCTCTGTATGGCCTTTTTGACGACCAAAGCCCTTTACTTCAGTAACCGTAATGCCTTGCACGCCAATCGCTGACAAAGCTTCACGCACTTCGTCAAGCTTAAACGGCTTGATAATTGCAGAAACAAATTTCATGCTTAATCCCCTTTAGTTTAGGTTGATTTGTTTGTGTATTTAGGCTGGCTTAGCCAGCCTAAATATCGGTTGAAAATAAACTAGAATGAACGGCCTACGGTTACAATTAAACGGCCATCAGCTAAATCTTTGGTTTCAGTAGTGCCGTCACTATTGATACCGCCGTTAAAGCTTGAGCCGCCGTAACCTCTTTCACCCCAGTAGCCACTGTTTCCACCGTTACTAGCACCCACGTAATACAAACCTGCATTCCAGCCTTCAGATCCTGCAATAGTAAATGCCTTACTTAAACCAACTTTGTAGTCTGTGTAGTCTGGGCTATCTTCAACGATACCAAATTGGTTTGCATTTGCATTAGCAAACGCTGCATCTTGTGATAGTTTACCTGCAACATTGAGGTGACCAACGTGGCCAACAAGTGTTAAGCCCCAAATAGGTAAAGGATACGCAGCATTTAACTCAATGTAAGTTGTACCACTTGTACCGCCATCCCAGCCAGTTTCTTTTTCAGCACCAAACCAGTCGCCTAAAGTTACAGATGCTTTAGCACTTAACCACTTATATGAAACACCGAAGTTAGCTTCATAAGTATCCCAACGACCACCTTTTTTAACACCTACACCTTTAGTACCTTGAGCTGCAGTTAAAAAGTCATACTTTTTCCAGCTACCACCTGGGTAGAAATAGCCAATTACACCAACAGTGTAGCCAAATCCTGACTCTCCGATGGCGCCTCCATAGTTAGCATACAAGTCAATTTCAGTTGATGCATCAGGGAAAGTGTTAGGGGTGACGCTTGAACCCCAAACTCCAGCTGAGAAGCCGCTTGAGTGGACGACATCAAAGCCGCCTTGCAAGGCAGGTTTGTGCCAAGATTGTGAAATACCACGTGTGTAGTAATCAGATACGAAGCCAATATTGCTTGTAACTGCCCATGCAGACTTTGGTGCTTCAGCTGGTGCAGCTTCTACAGTCGGTGCAGCAGCATCGGCGGCAGGTGCTTCTTCAGCGTATGAAAACGTAGGTGCTACAAAAATTCCTAGTATTGCGATTGATAATAATGATTTACGCATTGTGTATCCCCTAAAATTGTTCTTAAAAAAACTTCACTTCTAACCACATTTTCCTTAAGCAAACCGCGTGCCAATAAAAATACATTTTAAATCAATAGGTTACATTTTAATTGGGTGTATAAAAAACATAAATTTTATTAAAAATCTGCTAAACTACATCGAACAAACAAAGGAATGTGTATGCTCAACTCACAAAAACTAAATGATTTGTCTAATAAAATCAATGAGATAGTGAAGTCTAGTCCATTGGCTGATATGGAGAAAAACATTCATGCACTATTAAGGGGCGTATTCACCAAAATGGAGCTTGTTTCGCGTGAAGAGTTTGATGTGCAAGCAGAAGTGTTGCGCAATACGCGTAAAAAGCTAGAAGCTTTGGAAGTTAAGCTGGCCGAATTAGAAGCAGACTTAATTAGCAAGACAGGCAAGTAATGTCGTTGGCTGTGCTTTATAGCCGCGCGCTCAGCGGCATGGATGCGCCTGAGGTGGTGGTAGAAGTACATCTCGCCAATGGACTGCCTAGTTTTACGATTGTCGGTCTACCCGAAGCCGAGGTAAAAGAGAGTAAAGACCGCGTACGCGCCGCCATTCAAACTGCACAGTTTGAGTTTCCTGCCCGCCGCATCACTGTTAATCTGGCTCCAGCAGACCTACCAAAAGAAAGCGGTCGTTACGATTTACCTATCGCCTTGGGTATATTGGCCGCAAGTGGGCAGATACCAAAAGAGTCGCTAAAAAATTATGAAATTGCGGGCGAACTGGCGCTGACTGGCGAGCTGCGGCCAATTCGTGGTGCATTAGCGATGACTTATCATATGGTGCACACTCAATCCATGCAAGAAAATAGCGCAAAATCCAAGCGTGCTTTTATTCTGCCCCATTTAAGTGCGCAAGAAGCCAGTTTGGTAAAAGATGCCATTATTTACCCAGCAAATACTTTGCTAGAAGTTTGCGCGCATTTAAGTGGGCATACTGAGCTTAAGCAGTTTGAATCAACTGCACAATTTCAAATAGTTCCTTATCCTGATTTCAATGAAGTCAAAGGTCAATCGCAAGCAAAGCGGGCGCTAGAAATTGCCGCTGCTGGTGGCCATAGCGTACTCATGAGCGGCCCACCTGGCACTGGAAAAAGCATGCTTGCAGGCCGTTTTGCTGGCATTTTACCTAGCATGACAGAGTCTGAGGCGTTAGAAAGTGCCGCGATACAATCGCTTAACGGCAAGTACAAATTAGAAAACTGGAAACGCCGACCATTTAGAAGTCCACACCACACTGCGTCTGGCGTAGCATTAGTGGGTGGTGGTGGCATTCCGCGACCAGGAGAAATTTCGCTGGCACATCATGGTGTGTTATTTTTGGACGAGCTGCCAGAATTTGACCGTAAAGTATTAGAGGTTCTGCGTGAGCCATTAGAAAGTGGCCACATCACCATTAGCCGTGCGGCTAGACAGGCAGATTTTCCTGCTAAGTTCCAGTTACTTGCTGCCATGAACCCTTGCCCTTGCGGCTATTTGGGACATTTCAATAATAAGTGTAGGTGTACGCCAGACAACCTAACGCGTTATAAAGCCAAAATTTCTGGGCCACTATTAGATAGAATTGATTTGCATATTGAGGTGCCAGCACTGAAAGAAAGTGAGCTCACCTCAGCCCCCAATTCAGAAGGTAGCCACGCTATTCGTACAAGAGTTGAAACAGCGCGCGAATTGCAACTTAAACGTCAAGGCAAAGCTAATTTTGAATTAGGTAGCCTAGAGATAGACGCGTTTTGTCAGCCTGATGATGCAGGTATGGCACTGCTTAAAACTGCCATTTCACGCTTGAATTTATCTGCTCGCGCCTATCACCGTATTCTAAAAGTCGCCAGAACCATAGCAGATTTAGCAGGCGATGCAACCATTAAACCCAACCAAATCGCCGAGGCGGTGCAATATCGACGTGGTGATACACAGTAAACGTCTTTCAGCATGATAAAATTAGCAAAATTTTAGACACGCATTTTTAATGACCAAATTACCTATTTCAGCCACTGAAATCCAACTGCGCGCGCTGTTGACCAAACGTATCCTCATTTTAGATGGTGCGATGGGTACTATGATTCAGCGCTATAAGCTGACTGAGGCGGATTATCGTGGCGAGCAATTTATGGATTTTAAGGCGCCGATAGGTCAGCGCGAGTTGTTTGTAAAAGGCAATAATGAGCTGCTGAGCTTGACGCAACCGCAAGTAATTCAAGAAATACATGAGCAATATTTAGCGGCTGGCGCGGATGTGATTGAAACCAATACCTTTGGTGCAACATCTGTTGCTCAAGATGATTATCACATGGCGCATTTAGTGCATGAGATGAATGTGCAATCTGCCAAGCTGGCCAAAGCCGCGTGTGTTAAGTACAGCACACCAGATAAGCCGCGTTTTGTTGCGGGTGCATTAGGTCCTACACCAAAAACCGCCAGCATTTCACCCGATGTCAACGACCCTGCAGCGCGCAATGTGAGTTTTGACCAGTTAGTGAATGCTTACTTAGAGCAAACACGTGCACTGGTAGAAGGTGGTGTAGATATTTTGATGGTGGAAACCATCTTTGACACGCTCAATTGCAAAGCGGCTTTGTTTGCGATTGATACTTTTTTTGAAGAAGTTGGCTACACTATGCCACTAATGATTTCTGGTACGGTGACTGATGCTTCTGGCCGTATTTTATCAGGCCAAACCGTAACTGCATTTTGGCATTCAATTCGCCACGCAAATCCACTCACAGTTGGACTTAACTGCGCTTTAGGTGCGACTTTAATGCGCCCATATGTGG
>JAABQZ010000075.1 GCA_011391175.1 Methylophilaceae bacterium
CAATGCCGCCACGTCGAGCTTGTACAGTAGTGCCTGAGTCAATCGCGACCGTACGTTCGATACCAGTACCTACAACGGCTTTTTCAGCACGCAAACAAGGTACAGCTTGGCGCTGCATGTTGGCACCCATCAATGCACGGTTCGCGTCATCGTGTTCCAAAAATGGAATCAATGAAGCAGCAACTGACACGATTTGACCAGGCGCCACGTCCATGTACTGCACACGTTCTGGCTGCGTCATGGTAAATTCATTTAAATGACGCGATGAAATCAAGTCATCAGTAAATACATTTTTTGCATTCAACTCTGTGTTTGCTTGCGCAATCATGAATTGGCTTTCTTCAATGGCAGACAAATAGTCAATGGTGTCTGACACTTTATTGCCTTCTACACGGCGATAGGGTGTTTCTAGGAAACCATATTGATTAGTACGTGCATATAATGCGAGTGAGTTAATCAAACCAATGTTTGGACCTTCTGGTGTCTCAATCGGACACACACGACCATAATGCGTTGAGTGTACATCTCGCACCTCAAAGCCTGCACGCTCTCGAGTTAAGCCGCCTGGGCCCAATGCAGAAATACGACGTTTGTGCGTAATTTCTGATAACGGATTGGTTTGATCCATAAATTGTGAGAGTTGGCTTGAGCCAAAAAATTCACGAATAGCACTAGACACCGGTTTTGCATTAATCAAGTCATGTGGCATTAAATTGTCAGACTCAGCTTGGCTTAAGCGCTCTTTAACAGCACGTTCAACCCTTACTAAACCAGCGCGGAATTGATTTTCTGCCAATTCACCCACTGAACGAATACGACGGTTGCCTAAATGATCGATATCATCAATTTCACCACGGCCATTGCGCAACTCAAGCAACACACCAATCACAGACAAAATATCATCATTTGACAATATGTTTGCACCTTGATCACCTTGCGTGCCAACGCGCTCATAGAACTTGCGCATCCAATTGGCACTGCGCTCTTCTTGCTTAACCGGATAAGCACGGCGGTTAAATTTCATTCGACCAACCACTGACAAATCGTAGCGGTCTTCATTAAAGAACAAGCCATTAAACAACGCCTCTACTGCGTCCTCTGTTGGCGGCTCGCCTGGGCGCATCATGCGATAAATCGCCACGCGCGCACTGTATTGATCCGGAATTTCGTCTATACGCAAAGTTTGCGAAATAAAATCACCATGATCTAAGTCGTTGGTATACAGCGTATTAATTTTTGAAACTTTCGCTTCAATCAATTTTTCGAGTAAAGTTTCAGTTACTTCATCATTGGCATTCGCAATGATTTCACCTGTCTCAGTATCGATAATATTATTAGCAACCGCACGACCCATAATAAAATCAGTCGGCACTGTAATTTTTGTTACGCCGGCTTTTTCAATATCACGAATATGCTTCACGGTAATGCGTTTGTCTTTAGCAACCAAGACTTCACCTGCTTTATCGGTAATATCAAATTTTGCTACTTCGCCACGTAAACGATCAGCAACCAAAGTAAATTCCACGCCTTTTGGGCCAATATGGAAAGTATCGGTATCGTTGAATGTTTCTAAAATTTGTTCTGGCGTGTACCCCAATGCTTTAAGCAAAATGGTCACAGGCATTTTGCGACGACGATCGACGCGGAAATACAAGTAATCTTTAGGGTCAAATTCAAAATCTAACCAAGAGCCACGGTAAGGAATGATACGTGCTGAGAATAACAGCTTGCCTGAGCTATGAGTTTTACCACGATCATGCTCAAAGAACACGCCTGGGCTACGATGCAATTGCGAAACAATCACACGCTCGGTACCGTTAATCACAAACGAGCCATTTTCAGTCATCAGAGGCAATTCGCCCATGTACACTTCCTGCTCTTTCACTTCTTTCACGGTAGGCTTAGAAGCCTCTTTATCCATGATGGTGAGGCGTACTTTAACGCGCAAAGGCGCGGCAAAAGTCAGGCCACGTTGTTGACATTCTTTCACGTCAAACGGCTCACTGCCTAATTGATAGCTCACGTAATCTAAACGTGCATTGCCCGAATGGCTCACAATAGGGAATACAGAGCTAAACGTTGACTCTAGGCCAGCGTCAGCGCGTTTGTCTGCGGGGATTTCCGCCTGTAAAAATGCTTTGTAAGATTCCAACTGCATGGCGAGCAAGTAAGGTACTTCTTGCACGCTCTCACGTTTGGCAAAGCTTTTACGAATGCGTTTTTTTTCGGTAAAGGAATAGCTCATAGCGTCTCCTGATATTTTGAGGGTAGAAGACAAAACACTTTTCATCCACTGCAATGTTTTGATTTCTAACATCAAAGATTTATCATCTTCAAGGTTTAATTACGTTCAATACAACAGTTACATTTTGTTACGCTGTTACTTATTTGAGTTGTAACATTTTGTTACAACTGCTGCTGCTTAAAAACGCCGAAGGCCGACGGTCTCCCGTCAGCCCAAGTACGTTCAAATCTTTGTATTACTTGATTTCGCCAGTTGCGCCAGCTTCAATCAATTTTTTCAATGCTGCATCAGCATCAGCTTTGTTTACGCCTTCTTTGATTGCTTTTGGTGCGCCATCAACTAAGTCTTTTGCTTCTTTCAAGCCTAGGGCTGTCAATTCGCGTACCGCTTTAATCACGCTTACTTTTTGCTCACCGGCAGTTAATAAGATGACGCTGAACTCTGTTTGCTCAGCTGCTGCAGCTGGAGCTGCACCACCTGCTGCGCCGCCAGCTGCTACTGCAACCGCTGCTGCTGATACGCCAAATTTCTCTTCGATTTCTTTAATAAATGCTGTTAAGTCCAGCACTGACATCTTGCCTACTGCTTCTAAAATATCTGCATTTGAAATTGCCATTTGAATATTCCTTAAAAATTAAATTATGTAGTTGTAGTGTATGTGCGATGTAAAGTTAAGCTGCTTTTGCATCACGAACTGCGGCAAGCGCGCGAGCGAACTTGGTTGGCACTTCGTTAAGGGTACGTGCAAATTTAGCAAGCAACTCTTCACGACTCAATGTTGATGCCAAGGCTTGAACACCAGCAGCGTTCATCACTTGGTTTGGCATTGCGCCTGCTTTAATCACAAACTTGTCATTTGCTTTAGCAAAATTGTTCATTACTTTTGCGGCAGAAACTGCATCGGTAGAAATACCGAATACCAGCGGCCCTACCATATCGTTGGCTAATGCTGAAAATTCTGTGCCTTCTACTGCACGACGTACCAAGGTGTTTTTTAGCACACGTAAGTAAACGCCTGATTTTCTAGCCTCAGCGCGCAACAAGGTCATATCCGCTACGCCCATGCCACGATACTCTGCAAGAACAATTGCTTGCGCTTGTGCTACTTGCGCACTTACTTCAGCAACTACTGCTTTTTTCTCTGTAAGATTCAGACTCAAGGTCTTTTCTCCTTTCCGTTAAAATCTCTGCTTTATTGCTAAAACAGAATCTGCTTTTATAGCGGCACAGCCTATAAAAACCATTTTACGGCGTCCTTATCCAGGTCATTCTCAACTACATATCCTGTATCTGGTTTCGCCATCTGCGTTGGATTTAGAGGATTGCAAACAGAGGATTGAAGACAACCACATCTTCTTTCACCCATCTACTCTCCGCCTCAATTAAAACCTATATAAAATCTAGGTTTCCAACGGTCTTTGATGCTCTTGCTGCCTTAACATCAAAACAGCAAGCCCAAAGTTCTTGTTACAAGCGCCTCTCAAGGCACTCGTTAATCTTATGCAATACTTGCTTGGTCAACACGCACGCCAGCACCCATGGTGCTAGAGATTGATATTTTCTTCAAAAACACGCCTTTTGCTGAAGCTGGTTTTGCTTTGCTCAACGCATCTACCAAAGCCGCCAAGTTACCTTGCAATTGCTCAACCGTGAATGAAGCGCGACCAATCGTGCAATGCACAATGCCGCCTTTATCAGTACGGTATTGCACCTGACCTGCTTTTGCATTTTTAACTGCAGTCGCTGCATCTGGCGTCACTGTACCCACTTTTGGGTTTGGCATTAAACCGCGCGGGCCTAATACTTGACCTAAAGTACCAACAATACGCATGGCATCTGGTGTAGCAATCGCCACATCAAAGTCCAAGAAGCCTGCTTTTACTTTTTCAGCTAAATCTTCAAAACCAACAATATCAGCGCCAGCTGCTTTTGCCGCTTCGGCTTGCGCACCTTGCGCAAACACAGCCACACGCGTCACTTTACCTGTGCCGTTTGGCAACACTAATGCACCGCGTACCAATTGATCTGATTTACGAGCATCAATGCCAAGATTGATTACCGCGTCGATTGACTCATTAAATTTTGCAGTCGCGCCTTCTTTTACCAAGCCCAATGCTTCTGGCATTGGATAAAGTTTGTCACGATTAATGTTTGCGCGTAGCGCGTTAATTCTTTTAGCCATGTTATGCACCCTCCACTTCAATACCCATGCTGCGTGCGCTACCTGCAATGGTACGCACCGCCGCATCCATATCTGCCGCTGTTAAGTCTGGCATTTTGGTTGTTGCGATTTCTTCCGCTTGTTTACGAGTAATTTTTCCTACTTTATCCGTATGAGGGCGCGCTGAGCCTTTCTCAATTTTTGCTGCTTTTTTGATCAGAATCGTCGCAGGCGGCGTTTTCATCACAAAAGTGAAGCTCTTATCCACAAACGCGGTGATGACCACTGGAATTGGCAAGCCAGGCTCTACACCTTGCGTTGCAGCGTTAAACGCTTTACAGAATTCCATAATGTTGAGGCCACGCTGACCCAATGCTGGGCCTACTGGTGGGCTAGGGTTGGCTTTACCTGCAGGGATCTGCAGCTTGATGTAGCCAAGGACTTTTTTTGCCATGTTACTCTCCTATGTGGGTAATAGCGCCTTTGTCATGCAAAAGCTCCCCTGTTTAACGAAATACAGAATAAAACCTACTTTTACTACTACTTACTTTTAAAACTTAAACTTCTTTTTCAATTTGACTAAAGTCTAATTCAACCGGTGTTGCGCGGCCAAAAATGACCACTGACACACGCAATTTGCTTTTCTCGTAGTTGATTTCCTCCACCGCACCAGAAAAGTCTTTAAACGGACCGTCTACCACACGCACTGACTCACCTTTTTCAAATGTCATTTTTTGTGTTGGGTTTGATTTACTATCATCCATGCGCTGCAAGATAATTTCGACCTCTTTATCTTTAATCGGCGTAGGCTTTTGCGCACTGCCACCAATAAACGCGGTCACACGCGGCGTACTTTTGATTAAATGCCAACTTTCGTCAGACATGCTCATTTGTACTAGCACGTATCCTGGGTATAAGCGGCGCTCAGAAATCTTCTTCACACCGGCTTTCATTTCAATCACTTCTTCAACTGGCACCAAAATGTCGCCAAATTGATCTTGCAAGCCTGAACGCGCAATGCGCTCTTCAATGCCCGCTTTTACGGATTTCTCCATGCCTGAAAAAGCTTGGACTGCATACCAACGCATACTCATTAAGCACTCCGTCCCATTAACCACTGCACCATGTAGGCAAAACCAATATCTACTACTGCTAAAAAGGCTGCAACCACTACCACCAACACAAACACTGCAATTGCGGTCTGGATGGTTTCTTTTCTGGTAGGCCACACCACGCGTTTTGCTTCGGCTACAGATTCACCAAAAAAACCAAACGCTGTTTGACCAATCGGAGTTGTCCACAGCACAGCAATAGACGCAGCTAAACCTGCCAAGATGACAAGAATACGCAGCACCAAAGCTTTGTCTGCAAGCACATAAAAGCCAGCAATGCCAGCTGCCAACAGCAGCGCGGATAATACTAGCTTAACTTTATCTATCATATATGGTCTTAAATTTAACTAACTTAAAATTACCCAGCCTATACATCTATAGACTATTTTATAATTGGCAGGCCAAGAGGGTCTCGAACCCCCAACCCTCGGTTTTGGAGACCGATACTCTACCAATTGAGCTATTGGCCTGTAACGCTAAAACTACAAAAACTAGGCTGGGTTGTTAGCCTAGTTTTTAATTTTTAAAGCACTGCAATTAAGCAATAATTTTTGCCACGACACCTGCACCAACGGTACGGCCGCCTTCACGAATCGCAAAGCGTAAGCCTTCCTCCATCGCAATCGGTGCAATCAGCTCTACCGTAATCGATACGTTATCGCCTGGCATTACCATTTCAGTACCCGCTGGTAACTCTACCGCGCCTGTTACGTCTGTAGTACGGAAGTAGAATTGTGGGCGGTAGCCTTGGAAGAATGGTGTGTGACGACCACCTTCATCTTTACCTAGCACATAGATTTCTGCTGTGAATTTAGTGTGTGGTTTAATTGTGCCTGATTTAGCCAATACTTGACCGCGCTCTACCTCTTCACGTTTAGTACCGCGTAGCAATACGCCTACGTTGTCGCCAGCTTGACCTTGATCTAGTAATTTACGGAACATTTCTACACCGGTACAGGTGGTTTTGAGGGTTGGTTTGATACCAACGATTTCAATCTCTTCACCGACTTTAACAATACCACGCTCGATACGACCTGTTACCACAGTACCGCGACCTGAGATTGAGAATACGTCTTCTACTGGCATCAAGAAGGTGCCGTCAATCGCACGCTCTGGCATTGGGATATAAGTGTCTAGCGCTTCTGCTAATTTGAAGATAGATGGCTCGCCGTATTCTGACTGGTCACCTTCTAGTGCTAGCTTAGCTGAGCCAATAATCACTGGCGTGTCGTCGCCTGGGAAGTCGTATTTGCTGAGCAATTCACGGATTTCCATTTCAACTAATTCTAATAACTCTTTGTCGTCCACCATGTCGGCTTTGTTCATAAACACAACAATGTAAGGTACGCCAACTTGACGTGCCAATAAGATGTGCTCACGCGTTTGTGGCATTGGGCCGTCAGCAGCTGAACATACCAGAATCGCGCCGTCCATTTGCGCAGCACCCGTAATCATGTTTTTAACATAGTCGGCATGGCCTGGGCAGTCTACGTGTGCGTAGTGACGGTTTGCAGTCTCGTACTCAACGTGGGCAGTATTAATGGTAATACCGCGTGCTTT
>JAABQZ010000076.1 GCA_011391175.1 Methylophilaceae bacterium
GCTAGACCAGGAAACCGCCATTATTTTGGTGGAAGAAATGGGCCATACTGCACAAGCTGCTGCAGCTAACGACCCTGAAACCTTCTTAGAAGAAGCCGAGCATGCGGAAGCTATTTTAGAAACTAGACCACCAGTAGTGACGGTGATGGGTCACGTTGACCATGGTAAAACTTCGCTGCTAGATTATATTCGTCGTAGCCGCGTTGCTAGTGGTGAAGCGGGCGGCATTACCCAGCATATCGGTGCATATCATGTGGAAACGCCACGCGGTATGGTGACATTTTTAGATACACCAGGCCATGAAGCGTTTACTGCCATGCGTGCGCGTGGTGCTAAAGCGACTGATGTGGTGATTTTGGTGGTTTCCGCTGATGACGGCGTGATGCCGCAAACGATTGAGGCGATACACCATGCCAAAGCGGCAGGCGTGCCTTTGGTAGTAGCTATTAACAAAATTGATAAGCCAGATGCAGCGCCTGAACGCGTAAAAATGGAATTAGTCGCGCAGGAAGTGGTGCCTGAAGACTTTGGGGGCGATACCATGTTCCGCGAAGTATCTGCAAAAACAGGCAAAGGCATTGATGAGTTATTAGAAGCTGTGTTGTTGCAGGCAGAAATTTTAGAATTAAAGGCCCCAAGAAATACGCCTGCTAAAGGGTTGGTAATTGAGGGTAGGTTGGATAAGGGCCGTGGCTCTGTTTCCACAGTGTTAGTGCAATCGGGCATTTTACGCCGTGGCGATATGATTTTAGCAGGCACAACTTTTGGCCGCGTACGCGCCATGTTAGATGAATCTGGCAACGATATTAAAGAAGCTGGTCCATCCATTCCAGTTGAAATTTTAGGTTTAGCCGATGTGCCAAGTGCTGGCGAAGAAGTGATTGTGCTGA
Source organism: Methylophilaceae bacterium (assembly GCA_011391175.1). Taxonomy (GTDB): domain Bacteria; phylum Pseudomonadota; class Gammaproteobacteria; order Burkholderiales; family Methylophilaceae; genus Methylotenera_A. The sequence continues at coordinate 891 of JAABQZ010000076.1, forward strand.
ACGACGAGCGCAAAGCGCGTGAGATTGCCAACTTCCGCGCAGGCAAGTTCCGCGATGTGAAATTAGCGAAACAACAAGCTGCCAAACTTGAAAACATGTTTAACCAAATGGAAGATGGTGAAGTACAAACGCTGAACTTAATTATTAAGTCTGATGTACAGGGCTCATACGAAGCGCTAGCCACCAGTTTGCAAAAACTATCTACCGCTGAAGTTAAAGTGAATATCATCCATACCGGTGTAGGTGCAATTTCAGAATCTGACGTCAACTTGGCTAGCGCATCTAACGCGGTACTGATTGGCTTCAGCGTGCGCGCCGATGCTGGCTCGCGTAAATTAATTGATAGCTTGGGTGTGGATGTGCGCTACTACAATATTATTTACGAAGCGGTAGATGAGGTAAAAGCAGCACTGGGCGGCATGTTGAAACCAGAACAGCGTGAAAGCATGATTGGTACAGTAGAAATTCGCGAAGTATTCCGCATTTCTAAAGTGGGCGCTATTGCGGGTTGCTATGTGCAAGACGGCATGATTAAACGTAATTCTAAAGTGCGTGTATTGCGCGCTAACGTGATTGTGCATACGGGCGAGCTAGATTCGTTGAAGCGCTTTAAAGACGATGTAAAAGAAGTAAAAAATAATTTTGAATGCGGATTATCACTTAAAAACTACAATGATATTGAGGTTGGCGATATTCTTGAGGTTTACGAAATGATAGAAGTCGCTAGAACCTTATAAATAATGGCAAAAGAGTATTCACGTAGCCACCGCGTTGCCGAGCAAATGCAGCGCGAGTTGGCTGATTTAATCATGTTTGAGGTGAAAGACCCGCGCGTTACCATGGTGACCATTACGGCAGTTGAAGTTACGGGCGATATGGCACATGCAAAAGTTTTTTACAGTGCGGCCAAATCTAGCCAAAGCCTGCAAAACGGGCTGGAAAAATCTGCGGGATTTTTACGCACACAGGTGGCAAAACGCATGCTGCTTAGAACAGTGCCGCAGTTGCATTTTGTCTATGATGAATCGATTGATGTAGGCATAAAAATGGCACAACTGATTGATGCCGCGCGCGCATCAGATGATAAGCTCAATCCAGAAAAGTAATTTATTAAGAGCGACTCAATAAAGTAACTCGAGTAAAGAAAATACAGCTTGGCCGAAAAAAAGATTCAAACCAAACGCATTAAACGCAATATTAATGGCGTTTTATTGCTTGATAAACCGCTCGGTTTTTCGTCTAACCAAGCCCTACAAAAAGTAAAATGGTTGTTTCAGGCCGCTAAGGCTGGCCACACGGGTACGTTAGATCCTTTGGCCACAGGATTGTTGCCTATTTGTCTCGGTGACGCCACCAAGTTTGCTCAATATGTCACCGATGCTGACAAAACTTATATTGCGACGATTAAGTTAGGCGTAACCACCACTACTGGCGATGCTGAGGGTGAGGTGTTAAGCGCCTCGCCGGTTAAGGTCACGCCGAGTCAATTTAGCGCCGCCTGCCAACAATTCGTTGGTGAAATTAGCCAAGTACCACCCATGTATTCGGCATTAAAGCATGAAGGTAAAGCTTTATACACCTACGCCAGAGAGGGCGTGGATATTGCCCGTCAGGCCCGTTTAATTACAATAAAAAGTATTACTATAGATAGCTTCTCAGGCGACATTGCACAAATTAGCGTGACTTGCAGCAAAGGCACATATATTCGCACGTTGGCAGAAGATATCGGTGCGGCTCTAGATTGTGGTGCGCATTTAATCGGTTTGCGTCGCATTGAGACCGCAGGTTATCTTATGTCAAACGCTATCACTATTGAGCAGATTGAAAATTTAAGTTTAGATGAAAGAGCGGGTTTGCTGCTGCCTGTGGATTCTGCGATAGAAAGTTTACCAAAAGTGATTTTAAATGCTGATGCCGCCTATTATTTAATGCAAGGACAACCCGTGTGGCAAGCAGGAAAAATTGCCCAAGGTGAATTACGGCTTTATGACGAAAACCAGCACTTTTTAGGCTTAGGTTTTTTGCAAGATGACGGAAAAATTGCACCCAAAAGATTGATTCAAAAGCCAGCTTAAGTATTTGACAAATTATTAGTAAAATCAGCTTGTTAACTATAAAAAAGCTTGTTAATTGGTGTGTAACAGTCTAAAATGCGCAACTCATTGTAAATGAATGCATTCGCGGTTTGATTTTAAATCTTGCTGCTTTTGTATTGACGCTAACTAAAAGGAAAGATAAAGATGGCAACTACAGCAGCAGACCGCGCTAAAATCATTAGCGATTTTCAACAAGCAAAAGGTGATACAGGCAGCCCAGAAGTACAAGTGGCATTGTTAACCAGCCGTATTGCTTATTTAACAGAGCATTTTAAATCAAACAAAAAAGACAATCACTCACGCCGTGGTTTGTTGGCAATGGTGAGTCAGCGCCGTCGTTTGTTAGACTATTTAAAAAGCGAAAACACACAACGTTACCAAACATTGATTGAGCGTTTAGGTCTACGTAAGTAATTGTTATAAAAGTTTGGCTTAATATTATTTTGCTCACTTTTATAATGTAAAGAAAAGCCGATTGCATGGTGATATGCGTCGGCTTTTTGCTTTAAAAAATATCACTATTATAGAGTTGGTTGTCATTGGGTAGTGAATGGCAACTTGTTGAAATGAAAAGCATAGAATAGAAAAGGAAGTCTAATGTTTAATATTACAAAAAAAAGTATTCAATACGGCGCACACACGCTCACCTTAGAAACAGGTGAAATTTCGCGTCAAGCAGATTCAGCAGTATTAGTAAGTTATGGCGATACCGTCGTTTTAGTGGCAGTTACCAGCAAATCAGAAGTTAAAGAAGGTCAAGATTTCTTTCCACTTACTGTGGATTACATGGAAAAAACCTACGCTGCAGGCAAAATTCCAGGTGGATTTTTCAAGCGCGAAGGCCGTCCTTCAGAAAAAGAAACACTGACAAGCCGCTTAATTGACCGTCCATTACGTCCGTTGTTTCCAGAGGCGTTTTATAACGAAGTTCAAGTGGTAGCGACTGTGCTATCGAGCGACCCAGAAATCGATGCCGATATTCCTGCGATTATCGGCGCATCAGCTGCCATGTCATTGTCAGGCATTCCATTTTTTGGCCCACTAGGCGCAGCGCGTGTTGGCTATATCAATGGTGAATACATATTAAACCCATCAAAAACAGAATTAGAAACGACTGAGCTAGATTTGGTGGTAGCGGCAACTGAAACTGCCGTGATGATGGTGGAAAGTGAAGCTAAAGAGCTATCAGAAGAAGTGATGTTGGGTGCAGTGGTGTATGGTCACGAGCAAATGCAAGCCGTCATCAGCATGATTAATGAAATGGCGCACGAGGCAGGTAAAGATGCTTGGGATTGGGTTGCGCCAGAGCCAGATACTGCACTGATTGAAAAAGTAGCTAAATTAGCCGAAAAAGACATCTACGCAGCGTTTCAAATTAAGGCTAAAGGCGCGCGCTCTGCGAAACTAGACGAAATTAAAAACCGTGTAATGAGTGAGTTAATTACTGAAAACACATCAACAGATGAAGCCAACAAAATTAAAGGCGAGTTTTTTAATTTAGAAGCTAAAACTGTGCGTAGCCAGATTTTAAATGGTGAGCCACGTATTGATGGCCGCGATACGCGCACCGTGCGTCCAATTAGCATTCGCACAGGCGTATTGCCGCGTACCCATGGCTCCGCCTTGTTTACCCGTGGTGAGACGCAAGCTTTGGTTGTAGCCACATTAGGCACAGGCCGTGACGAGCAAGTGATTGACGCGCTGCAAGGCGAGTTTAAAGACCGCTTTATGTTGCACTACAATATGCCGCCGTATGCCACTGGCGAAACTGGCCGTGTGGGCACCCCTAAACGCCGCGAAATCGGTCATGGTCGTCTGGCTAAGCGTGCATTGATTGCCGCCTTGCCAGCAAAAGAAGATTTTGACTACACTATGCGTGTGGTATCAGAAATCACCGAATCAAACGGCTCTAGCTCAATGGCTTCTGTATGCGGCGGCTGTTTGGCATTAATGGACGCTGGCGTGCCGATGAAAGCACAAGTGGCGGGCATTGCCATGGGCCTGATTAAAGAAGGCAACCGCGTTGCGGTGTTAACCGATATTTTGGGTGATGAAGATCACCTTGGCGACATGGACTTTAAAGTGGCAGGTACTGACAACGGTATTACTGCACTGCAAATGGACATTAAAATCACCGGTATTACTGCGCAAATTATGCAAGTAGCATTGGCACAAGCCAAAGAAGGCCGCACGCACATTTTGGGCATCATGAAAAAAGCCATGAGTAGCGCCAATACTGAAATGTCTGCCTTTGCACCACGCATTATTGTGATGAAAATCAATCCAGATAAAATTCGTGATGTGATTGGTAAAGGCGGCGCAGTGATTCAAGCGCTTACCAAAGAAACCGGCACCAGCATTGACATTGAAGAAGATGGCACTATCAAAATTGCTTGTACAAGTGCCGAGCAAGGCGAAGAAGCGCAGCGTCGTATTGCACAAATTACTGCTGAGGTGGAAGTTGGCCAAATCTACGAAGGTCCAGTGGTTAAATTGTTAGATTTTGGTGCAGTGGTAAGCTTGTTACCAGGTAAAGATGGTTTAGTGCACATTTCACAAATCGCCCATCAACGCGTGAATGCAGTGAGCGACTTTGTAAAAGAAGGTGACATAGTGAAAGTGAAAGTAGTGGAAATTGACGACAAAGGCAAAGTGCGTTTAAGCATGAAAGCTTTGATTGAAGCGCCAGCGAAAGAAGAAGCGGCTCAACAATAATTGATTGCAACCAGTAAGGTAGTTATGCAAAAAACCCGCGCAAGCGGGTTTTTTATTGCCTAAAGCACACGCAATTAAAATAACTGCCTTGTAGCCCTCATGGATACAAGGTGAATCAAACTCATGCAGTGAGTTTGAGAGAAGGTGCCCTGGGGTATTGCCTCTCAGGGCAGGTATATTGGACTATGGACTATGGATTAGTGATTACAAAACAAAAAAGCCCGATTTCTCGGGCTTTTTAACAAAATAAGATACCAATTATTTGGCAACTTGTTTTTCGCGCATTTCATCCAGCGTTTTGCAATCAATGCATTGCGTAGCAGTGGGGCGTGCTTCTAGCCGTTTTAAGCCAATTTCTACGCCACAGCCTTCGCAGTAGCCATATTCATTGGCATCAATATTACGCAATGTTTCATCAATTTTTTTGATGAGCTTGCGTTCACGGTCGCGGTTACGCAACTCTAACGTCATGTCAGCTTCTTGGCTGGCGCGGTCGTTGGGGTCGGCAAACATAGTCACTTCGTCTTGCATGGTGTGCACGGTGCGGTCTATGTCGTGGCTCAGTTCGGATTTCCAGCCATCTAAAATATTGCGAAAATGTTTGAGTTGATTTTTGTTCATGTATTCCTCATCAGGCTTTGCCTGATAAGGCGTAAATGCTTTGGTAAGGGTTTCTGCCATGTTTTATCCAGCTATTTTATATAACAAAATCATACAGTTATAAATTTAAAGTTAAAAAAAATTCAAAAATTAATCGCGCGAGTGTACACCTATTATTCATGTTATGCAAAAAATAATTGGTAATAAAATTTAAAGATGGTTTGAAATATTCGAAGCGTTATTTTCAGATAGCTCTAATGCTAAAAGCGTATTTTGCATCAGCGTGGCGACTGTCATCGGCCCCACGCCGCCTGGCACGGGCGTAATGTAGCTGGCATGTGCCTTTGCCGCATTAAAATCTACATCGCCACAAAGGCTGCCATCAGGCAAACGGTTAATGCCAATGTCTACAACGACCGCACCCTGTTTAATCCAGTCGCCTTGTACCAGACCCGCTTTGCCCGCTGCGACAACCAGCAAATCTGCACTTTTTACTTTATCGGCCAAATTTTTGGTATGACGGTGGCAACTAGTGATTGTGCAGCCTGCCAATAAAAGCTCTAAGGCCATCGGACGGCCTACGTGGTTAGAGACGCCAATAATCACCGCGTCTAAACCCATTAAATCAATATTTGCTGCTTGCAACATTTTAATCACGCCAAACGGCGTGCAAGAGCGCAATGTGGGCTGACGTATAGCCAAGCGGCC
>JAABQZ010000077.1 GCA_011391175.1 Methylophilaceae bacterium
GTACGAGTATTTGCATTCAAAGTGCCGCCATTCACTAAAATGGTAGAGGCATTCGCAAACACGTTATTCGCGCCCATGGTCAGTGTGCCCTCGCTAATCGTCGTCGCACCAGTATAAGTATTTGCGCCAGACAGTATCACTGTCCCCGCCGTTGTTTTATTCAAACCAGCAGTGCCACCTAATATTTTAGTGACTGTGCCAGAGCGAAGGTCGTGCGCAGTTGTCGAAGTTAATGCGCCAGTAGTACCAGTAATTGCTCCTGAGTCTAATCGCACACCTGCCACAGTATCGTTGCGGCTGTTGGCATTCAGCGTGCCACCATTCACTAGAATCGTAGAGGCATCCGCAAATACGTTATTCGCACCCATCGTTACGGTGCCTGAATTAATGGTAGTGGTTCCAGTATAAGTGTTTGTGCGATTTACTGTAAAAGTACCTGCTCCATTTTTAACTACGCCACCTGCACCACCAATAATGCCTGCTGCGCTTTGCGTCACATTCCCAGTAGCATTGAGTATTAAAGCCGAAGCTGCAGTGCCAGTTGTGATGGCCGCATTAATTGCAATCGTGCTATTTGCTGTCAGCGTTAGTGAGTTTGCAGACGCCCAAGTGACCGCATTTGCGACAGTGATTGTGCCTGCACTTGCCGCGGCAGAAGCAGTCGTCACATTCACGTTATTTAAGGCAAGCGCATTCTGTAAGGTGGTTGTGTTTAAAATAGAGGTGGCTGTACTGGCTTCTTGAAAAGTGGTTGCCCCTGATGACTCTATCGAGTTAACACCTGTTGAGATAGTAATGTTTGTTGGGTCCAGCAATAATGTGCCAGCATCCCCAAATGATGCCGATGTATTGGCTAAGCCGTTAAAGTCTAGATAGTTTTTACCTGAGACTTCAACAAAACCGCCATTGCCTTTAACCACACCACCCTTGGCAGAAATGCTGCCGTAAAAGCGCGTCGTATCATCTGCCCACACAATCACTTTGCCGCCGTCACCGCTGTCCGTAGCATCAGCACTAAGGTTGGCGTTTCGGCTGATAAAAGTTTTTTGGGCATTTTGAATGTCAGAATTTTTACCTTGAAAATCGCCACCCACCAAAATACTGCCGCCGCCTGTTTTACCATTTACACTCACGCTACCAGCGTCGAACACGCCCACATGCTCACCTAACATATGCACGCTGCCACCTTTAGTTGCTGACGACTTTGCCGAAATTTCGCCACTATTGATAACAGTTTTAGCGCCAGTCAAGCGCACAATACCACCATCATTCACCATTGAATCTGCTTCGATTCTGCCGCTATTATTAATGACAGAAGTGATGAGGCCATCGGCCGCTTTGCTGCTCATCATCACTTGGCCGCCGCCCACTTTAATTAAGTGTTTGTTTTCTACCAGCGCATTCACATTGGCGCTATCAACTTGTACATTGATTAAACCATTGCCAGTGAAATCCATTGTAATAGCATCGCCAGCAGCCAATACTGACGTGCCTTCCAGAGCACTGATAATACCCTCGTTACGCACCTCAGGTGCCAACATGGCCACATAGCCACTATTGTTAGCCACAATGCTGCCCATGTTGGTGACGCCACCAGTACTGCCCGTAAACTTATAATTGCCGCTTAAAAAATCGTCATCCGTAACGTTGAGTGTAGAAGCCAGCAGACCGCCTACATTCACCTGCGCGCTTTTGCCAAACAAAATACCGTTAGAGTTAATCAGCCATACTTGACCATTGGCATTGAGTTTGCCAAAAATTTGCGATGGGTCACTAGAAAGTATGCGATTCAGTGAGATAGCGCTGGCATTGTTCTGTATAAAATTAACCTCGGAAAGCGCGCCAATATCAAAGCTTGTCCAATTAGTGATGGCCTTTTGCGTAGCTTGCTTAATATTAAGTTGGTTGCCTGAATGAGAAAATGTAACTTGCCCTGCTACCACTTGCGCGCCCTTGGGCAGCGCGTTTGTGGCAGGCTCTGCAAATGCATTGCCTACCAATAAAAGTGACGCTAAAACAAGCGTTTTGGCGCTAGTAGATTTTCGATGCGATTTAGCGGTTTCAGCAACGGCTTGCCATACTTGGCTAACGGCATTAAATACTAAACGATAACAATGATTCATTACTTTTATCCTGTTTACTCAATTAAGCTATTACTTATATGTTCATTATTAAAATAGCTGACATCAACTCTAACGCAAGAACTAGGCCATGTTTTAAAAGTTTTTATAACGCATAAATTGCTATAAAAAAAAGCACACTGCGCTAGCAATGTGCTCTTAAAATTAAATCTAGTTACTACCAGCTTACCTGCTCGCTAGCTCACGTACTATCTGCCATTGGCTTACACCTGCTGCATTGGTTTTTTCAAAATCCAGCGTTTTATGCACTTTATCGGCATAGCCCTTGGTGGCAATACGCTTGGCGTTACAGACTTGGCAACCTAAATCATCTTTGGCTTTTTGTAATTTATAAGTTGTCACACTATAATCTTGGTCAAAATCGACCTTGGCTTTATCGCCATCGCAAGTTACCTGCAAGTTACTCAGTTCAAGATTAATTTTTCCACCAGTGGCCAAACGTTTTTTACGTTGCGCTTGCCACTCGTCTTTAGTCAGGGGTGGTTCAGGCGTAAAGTTATCCGCGTAAAACTTCATGTAGTTATCATAATCTTTATGGCGCCAAGCGCTTGCCCAATCATTGACGCGCGCTGTCACCATATCTGCACTACAAGTCCCCGCAGGCTTAACGATTGGCTTTGGCAAGGATCTATCCCCCATTGCTAATGGTTTTGCATCTGCTAACAATGCCGCTTTATCAATATTCGGTTGTTCCGGCGCCACCGCTTGGCAAATATTCGCCGCATCCATATAAGCTTCGCGGTTAACCTCTGGTAAACCTTGACGTTGGCTACCAATTTTATTCAGCAACTCACCTTGTGTGGCATAAAGACGCGCGTAGGCGGTTTGTGTATCGTAATCGGTGTTAGTGAAGGCGCGTCTTGCTTGAAAATATTCATTCTCAGTATCTAGCAAATCTAGCAACGTGCGCTGGCCAATATCAAATTGTTTGCGATAAGCCTCACGCGCATTTTCAATCGATTTTTGGTGCGTGTCACGATAAGTCAGCTGCTCTTTTAATTGTGTAATATCGTTATAAGCAATCGTCACTAATTGACGCGTATCTACGCACGCCTTATCGCGCATATCGTGAGCGGTGTTTAACTTCTCGATGGTTTGGCTAACTGCCGCTTTATCTGAAAAACCATTAAACAAGTTAAAATTCATGGTCAATTCCAATACATCAGCCGCATTGGTGCTATTGCGGCCATCTGAACTGGTCCCCAAGTTTTTACGTGCTTGCAAATCTAAGCGAGGCAAATATCTCGCTTCTTTGGTTTTCACTTCATCCTTAGTGGCTTGAATGTCTTCACTGGTGGCTAAAATGTTAGGGTTTTGTAAGTAAGCTACACGCAATGCATCAGCCGCAGTGGCTTCTGCACCTGCTTTATAAAAATCTGGTTGTTCTAAAGTACTTGGTGGCAGTTCGCCCAATAGACGCTGAATGCGCGCCGTCACATCATGAAGATTCGTCGCTTCTGTCAACAAATTGGCTTCTGCTAAAGCTAACCTACCTGTCGCTTGCTCTAAGTCCACACGCCTTGCTACGCCTGCATCTACGCGCTCTTTAATGCGGTCAAACAATTGTTTATGTACCACATAGTTACTCTTAGCGTATTCGGTCAGCTGCCTAAAACGTAAAGTATCCATATACCCACGCATAAACTCTAATGTAGTATTTTGCATCGCATCTTGCAGCTCGTAATAGCGCACGCGCTTGGCGTGGCCAAGACGGTTGACTTCATTTGGCGTAGCAAATCCGTCAAAGATCATTTGACGCAATACCAGTTCATTATTAGAACGCGGGACAGCTGTACCGTTGTCAGTACGAATATTGATGTCTTCCTGCTTGCGATAAGTCGATTGAATATCAACTTTAGGCAGATAACCACCTTTCACCACATCTTGTTCGTAGCCCGCACCCACATACGCGTGGTATCTGGCTTGCACCTCGGGGTTGGATGAAATGACTTTTTCTACTAATTGCTTGAGCGGAATCACTGCCTCAGCACTTGCTAAAGAATTGAAACCTAAGACAGAAAAACCTAGTGCGATAGAAATTAAAACACGTTTCGGCATTAACGACCCTGTTGTTCTTATATTTAAATAATTGATAATATTCACACTGTTACCCTTATCATTGCATATGTTACAGTAATTCATTTTTAATGTGTCAAAATATGCGCTTATCATTAATGCGCTCACCAATTTGGCCAGTAAGCACGCTTACCTCACCACTGCAAATAACATGCCAACGTGTTAATTAACATGCTTAATTTTAAAACAAAAAAAGCTAACCCTTAAGAGTTAGCCTTTAAATACCGCATCAATTAACATTTAATTACATTTTTTAACCAAAAACAACACTAAATTAACCAAATAATTAGTCTACCAACAATTTGCCGTTGTTTAATAAGTTAAGTATCACTGTGGCATCGTTAGTACCTGCTGAATAAGTAGTGAACATATTGATACCATTAAAGGTAATGACTTGGTCTTGCACCGCCGCATTGTAGGTGCCACCAGTAAAGCCGCCATCATAACTAATGCGCATGACCGTATTCGCTCCGCTTTGCACAATATCGATATAATTTGCCAAATTGCCTATATTATTAGCAGAAGACGCTTCACCACTCAGCAAGTCACGCAAGTCTAACGCATCGCCACCTGTCGGCGCGGTTGCATTAATATTATTGTAGGCGGTCATATTAAAATCAGTAATCACATCTGCTGCGGCAAGTGAGCCTGTTGCATTTCGCGTGCCTTTATCAGCCAAATTCCACTCAAAGACATCCGTGCCCGTACCGCCTGTTAAGGTGTCATTACCTGCGCCTGCAATAATTCTATCGTTACCAGTGCCTGCGTCTATAATGTTGTTACCGTCATTACCAATCAATCGGTTATTACTTGCGTTGCCCGTTACATTCACATTTAAAGCACCATAAACCAATACGTTCTCAAAGTTGGCACCTAAAACATAAGTGCCAGGGTTATAAGTTGCTTCAATTTCAATGGTATCTGTACCTGCAGCTGCAGCCTCAGTGGTGACATCTGTGGCGCTATCGATGCGATAAATATCATCACCTAACCCACCTACCATGGTGTCGTTACCAGTGCCACCAATTAAGATATCATTACCATCACCACCATCTAAACTATCGTCACCATCACCGCCATCTAAAAAGTCTGCACTACCAGCGCCAATTAAAACATCATTACCACCAAAACCTTGAATGTAATCACGGCCCGCATTACCAGTGAGTGTATTAATGTTGTTATCGCCATCTAGCACAGACCCTGTACGCAATTCATATTGCCTGTCGGTTGCCGTTTCAACAATATCCTGAATTCGGGTATCAGTAAGCACAGGTGTATTAGCTTCCGAGAAGAATGCAACCTCACTTAAGTTAAATGTTGTCCACGTTCCACTGCTCGACAGCTTATATTCAAACTGTAAGTTAGCGTTGCCACCTTGCTCCCAATACAATAGCTCGATTGAAGTCAATCCAGAGATTAAATCACTCACCTCTACGTTGTTAAACACGCGCGTTGTAGGCGCTTGATTACCATCATACTCAATCAAGGTTTGGCCACCTACTCGCAACCTAAATCCATCATCGGCATATACTCTAAAGTCATAGTTACCGCGCTCTAGGTAAACGTTGCCAGACATACGAATAATTGCATCTGTTGTTCTACCCAAACCAGTTTGCGTGCCGACCGTAGCGCCAATTGGTGCGCCTGTTTGCACCACTGCAGTCACATAGTCTTCAAACAAGAAGTTAGAAAGCGCACTTGTAACCGCTCCATAATTATAGACTGGCAAACCAGACCCAGCGGCTAGCGATGGATTAAAGCCTAAGTCACCATTGACTGGTCTACCAGCTACATCATCACCATAGTTTAAGCCACGTACACTAAACTTAACATCAGCCGCATTAATCGCACCTGCCAGATTGCTACCTACAATATTGCCGCCACCCATCGCTGCATTACGGCCATCAATAATAATGGTTAAGTCTTCGATAGACTCCAAGTTAGTACTAGAGCCTAAGGCCGTTGCCGTGCTGTCATCAGCGTGATCACGAATTGCAGTAGCACCATTGTTATCGTTATACCCATAATACTCACCAGACAAACCATCCGCTGTTATCAACACGGGTTGCGGCACAATCGCAGTTTCATCGCGCGTACCAATAATCGCAACACTAATGGTTGCGGTATCAAACCCACCATTGCCGTCAGTAATTTTGTAAGTAAATACATCATTAACTGTCACACCGCCAATAATGTTTTGCGTTTGAATGCGGGTATTGTCTAACGTATAGGTGTAACTGCCATTTGCTTGTATCAACAAATCACCGTAAATACCGCTTACAGTAATAGGCGCACCCAATGACACCGCACCAGCAACCGCGCCTGTACCAGCAATAGCACCAGTAATACTTAAGGTGTCATTGGTAGGGTCGGTATCTGCCACATTACCGCTGCCACCCAAAATAGCGTTACCTGCCAGCGTCACAATACCCATTGCATTATCTTCCTGCAAGCTACTAATGGGTACATCATCAATTGCGT
>JAABQZ010000078.1 GCA_011391175.1 Methylophilaceae bacterium
GTAATGGGTGAGCCTGGTGTGATGTTATTGTTGTTATGTGCGTAAAGCGCATATTCTTTGTTAGTTAAGTTTTCTAGGTTTACTTGTAAGCTTAACTTATCACTAAATTGACCAAAAATTGCAGCATCGTAACGTGTGTAGCCTGGTAATAACGTGCTTTGTGTAGCGGTTGGTGATAAGGCATAGCGGTCAGAGGTGCTGACAATACCTAATGCGACAGCCCACATGTCGTTAATTTCATACTTGTTCCATAGCGATAGCGTACGGTCAGGTGTTTGTCCAAGCTCCGCGCCTTTTAATATTGCGTTAGCACCTGAACCTTGTTGTTTCGTAATTTCACCATCTTGAAATGCAACGCCGCCAAACACGCTCCATTTATCAGTCACGTTGCCAGTAATGCCTAACTCAATCCCTTTGGTTTCTTGGCCGTCTACTAAAATTTGCTGGGTAGGATTAGTCGGGTCAGCAATTTGCACATTCTCACGCTCTAGTTTGTAAACTGCAGCCGTTAATGCTAAGTCTGGATTGACATCCCATTTGGCGCCAATTTCATAGTTGATGAATTTTTCAGGCTTAAACGATGCGCTAGTAACAGTTAACCCAATTAGCTGGTCACCAGCGCGTGGTACATATGAAACACTGTAGTTGGCATAGAGGGATATTGGCTCTACAGGCTTGAATATCAATCCTGCGCGAGGCGCTAATAAGTTATCGCTGACACTTATGTTGGTGTTGTTGACTAAGTTGGTGAAATCAGTATCGAAGTTATCGTTACGTAGGCCAACGATGGCCTGCCACTGCGGTGAAAAAATGATTTGATCTTGCAAGTAAAATGCAGCAACCGTCACATCACTTTGTTGGTTACGAGTAACGGTATTAAATACAACGCCTGATCTAGTTGGGTTATTACTAGGCACAGCGCCAGCTAAGTTTTCCCCACCAACCGGTGTTAGGCGTCTGTTATCAGTATCCTGTACGGCAAACTCTGCACCCACCAGTAATTTGTGCTCAACGCTACCAGTTTTTAGGCTATAGGTTAAATCGGTTTGGTTAATCAGGTTTTCGCGTTTGGTTTCATCACGATAAGCACCAAGTAACAAAGTGCCATTATTTGCAACTGGGCTTCTTGCAAATACATTTTGGTAAAACTTGTCATAATTGGCATAGCGGGTGCTATTTTTAACGCCAATGCCGTTATCAAATGAATGTTCGATGCTGGCGTTAAATGCCACTGTTTCAGTTTCAGTTGGGCTGAGGCTTGCATTGCCAAAAAACGTGTCTTCATTGTCAATTTCAAATGGGCGATTGTTGCGTGTTGAGTTACCTGCGCCATTAATTGAAGGCACGCCACGATCAGCCACACGTTTGTCTTTAAAGTACTCGGTACTTAACACAATTTTGGTCATTTCATCTGGGCGAATGGTGACAGTCGGAGTGACACCAAAACGCTCAATATCCACACCGTCACGATAAGAGCCTGAATCTTCATATACACCATTGATGCGGAACGCGACTTCATCGTTTAAGGCTTGGCCATAATCGCCAGAAACACGCTTGTAATCATAGGCGCCATAGCTGGCCATAAACTCAGCAACTGGATCCCAGCCAGCCTGTTTGCTGACACGGTTAATTGCACCGCCAGCACTGCCACGACCAAATGCCATACCGTTAGGGCCTTTTAACACCTCAAGACGATCTGTATTGTAGAGGTCGCGATAGGTTTGCACATCGTCACGCAAGCCGTCCAAAAAGAAATCGCTGGTGGTATTGTTGCCACGTAAAATGAGTTGATCACGGTTACCTTCACCTTGTGCTGCTTGTACGCCAGGCACATATTGCACCGCTTGCGATATACTTTGTATGGACTGGTCTTTAATTAAACCTTGTGGAATTACCGTAATAGATTGCGGAGTGTCGCGTAATTCCGTATCAGTTCTGGTAGAAGAACTGCTTTTTTTTGCGTTGTAACCTTTTACTGGTTTTGTATCACTGATTGCTGGCGCTGTGACATTCACCTCTGGTAGTTTGATGTCGGTGACTTCAGCAGAAGCAACGTTAGCTGAAAATAATGAGCCTGCAAAAGCGCTGACAATGGCTAAGCGTAATATTGAAGTTTTTGGTAATGAAGGCTGATTTGCTGTGTTAAGCGTGTTCATTGACAATCCAGATAGTGTATTAAATGATAGCTAGTTAATTTTACAGCTAAAATCTTAACACAAATGAGAACTGTTATTACTTACATTTAATAAAAAAGATTAAATTCTGATGACTTGTTGGTTAGGTGTTGTAAATCTGCAATTTTTGACGTGGAATTTTTTCTAACTGCCAGTGAGCAATCGCCCAGCGCCACATTTCTGCGAGTGTGGCATTCTTAAATTCAAAAGGCGGGTTTTGGCCTAAAAACTGCAATACCTCAAACACTAATGCTGATGAGGTCTCTGCTGTGATGGGTTTTGCTAACGTTTGCTTGCTAAGCTTTTCACCATCTGCGTTAACCACCACTGGAACATGCGCGTAATGAGGTGTCGTAACACCTAGCAGCTGTTGCAAATAAATCTGTCGCGGAGTGGAATCGAGCAAATCGGCACCGCGCACAATATGCGTGATGCCTTGCAACGCATCATCCACCACAACTGCAAGCTGATAAGCAAACAAGCCATCTTTGCGTTTTAAAATAAAATCGCCTACATCGTGTGCTAACTGTTGCGAAATGTTGCCCTGAATCGCGTCTTTAAATGCAATTAAACCTGCACTATCCACGTTGATGCGCCAGGAAGCAGTACCCATGGGGCTTGCAGAGGCATGTCTTTCTCTCGTGTTTGAATTGATTGTTTTGTTAAAATAAGTTTTGGGGTAGCATGTTTTTGGATATATGGCACCATCAATACCGATGTTAATAGCTGAATCTGCAATCTCTTTGCGGCTGCAAGTGCAGGCATAAATAAAGCCGTTGCGCTGTAAATGCTGTAAATGGTCTTCGTAAATATCGCTGCGCTGACTTTGATTTATTACTTCGCTATCCCACTCAAAACCAAACGCTTCTAGTGTACGCAAAATATCATCTGCCGCGCCTGCCATTTCGCGTGGCTTATCTACATCTTCCATACGCACCAACCACTTGCCTTGGTTATACCTTGCGTCGCAATAGCTGGCCACAGCTGCAACTAAACTACCAAAGTGTAAGGGCCCAGTGGGCGATGGCGCAAACCTACCTACATAATCAGTGGATTCGGTGGACATTGCTTTCAACAGAATCAGGCTGCGCTGTTTGTATTGGTTGAACGTAAGGCGGGATATGCCAGCCTTTTAGCTGTTTACCTAGCAACTGAAGATGACATTGCATGCGCTCTGCACCGCTAGCGCTAACTTCAAATTCGTAAAATCGCAGCAGTTGAGCATGGCCACGATTGTCGCGCCCCAGCCGTATTTGCGTGCAGGCAATGGTTTCGTCAAGCAGCTGCAATTGCCAGCGTGCCGCCAATTCTCGCCCAAGTGTAATAGCCACTTCACGCTTGGAAACACTGTCCAACCAAAACCAAGCGGCGGCAAGCAATAAGGCTAATAATAAGAACTCAAACATAAGTGTTTACTTTTTTATTTACAACAAAGAAAATATAGTTAAACTGTTATCAACTGAATATGCGTAATTTATTATATTTTTCAAGAGATTGTGCGTTAATATTAAAATAATTATTTAAATTATTGATTTATGACTGAAGCCAACAGTATCGACTCGCGTGAACAGCAAGCGCTAGAAGTATATATTAAGCTCTTAACCACCAAAGGTTTTGGGCCAGATACTTTTGTACCACGCATCAACTTTTTAAACAAACTGATGCCATTGTTGGTTGATAAAGAGACCAATGGCGGCGTCTATCGTGGCGTCATAGAGACCTTAATGGACTCTATCCCTGCTGAAGATTGGCCAGAAGCCTTGGTCATTTCACGTGAGTATTTTCCTTTTTGGATCAATGATTTAAAAGCAGTTTCCATGCTCAGCAAAAGTGCTACTGTTGATGCTTTACCGATTAACTGGCAGCCTGAAAACGTGGTGCTGGGCGATTTATGGCATAGCGTAGACCAAGAGAAATTTGGCACTACCGATAGTTGGGCATTAAAGGCATACACTAAAGCGTTACGCTTTGAAAACGCCGATCAAACGCTTATCGATACGCGTCTAAAATTAGCCAAAATTTTACTGGTACGCATGCGTGATGCCCCAGATAAAAATAACAAAATATATCGCACGGTGGTGGATGCTACCTTGCCGCTATTTGAAGTAAAGAAAAATCGCCGACTGTTTTTGGTAGTTGTGCGAGAGTTTTTTCACTTTTGGGCGGGTAATCCAGATGCAGATAAGTACATCTTAAATTCTAATACCGTCAGCATGTTGTAGTGACTACCGTCGTTCTTCCAGGCCCACCTTTTTAATTTGCACTCTAAAAGTGCTGACAAAAGTGCATCGCACTTATTTAATGCACTTTTCTAGCAAAACTCTGTAAAAATCCTTTAGAATTAAATCTATATAACAAGCTAACTAATCGCTAGCTAATAATTAAAATTGATAATAATTTGAGGGAGTTGTTATGGAAGCACTAGTCTCAGCCAATGACGTGCTGTTTGTGTTGCTGGGCGCCATTATGGTGCTGGCCATGCATGCAGGTTTTGCATTTTTAGAGCTTGGTACCGTTCGCAGCAAAAACCAAGTAAATGCCTTGGTTAAAATCATGGTCGATTTTTCTGTATCGACGATTGCTTATTTCTTTATTGGCTATGGCATTGCTTATGGTGTCGATTTTTTTAGTGGCGCAGAGGTGCTGGCAGAAAAAAATGGCTTTGGCTTAGTTAAGTTCTTCTTTTTACTCACTTTTGCAGCGGCTATTCCCGCGATTGTTTCGGGCGGTATTGCTGAACGCGCAAAATTTAACCCACAACTTGCGGCTACATTTTTAGTGGTCGGTTTCGTCTATCCGTTTTTTGAAGGCATTGCTTGGAACAAGCATTACGGCTTTCAAGATTGGCTATTAGCTAGTTTCGGCGCAAATTTTCATGACTTTGCTGGCTCGGTCGTGGTGCATGCCATGGGCGGTTGGATTGCACTTGCCGCAGTGATTTTGCTGGGCGCGCGCACTGGCCGCTACAGCAAAGAGGGTAAATTGCACGCTTATCCACCTTCTAATATTCCATTTTTGGCACTAGGTGCATGGATGCTCACAGTCGGCTGGTTTGGCTTTAACGTGATGTCAGCACAAGCCATACAAGGTATTTCTGGTTTGGTGGCGGTGAACTCGCTGATGGCTTTGGTTGGCGGTACGCTTGCGGCAACTTTGTTGGGCAAAAACGACCCAGGCTTTGTACATAACGGACCGTTGGCAGGCTTGGTGGCGGTATGCGCTGGTTCAGATGTGATGCATCCACTTGGGGCTTTGGCCACGGGCGCTGTGGCAGGTGGCTTGTTTGTGTGGGCATTTACCGCAACGCAAAACCGCTTAAAAATTGATGATGTACTAGGTGTGTGGCCATTGCATGGACTGTGTGGTGCTTGGGGTGGCTTGGCTGCAGGCATTTTCGGGCTTAAATCCATGGGTGGGTTGGGCGGTGTTACATTTATGTCTCAACTCATCGGTACCGGCTTAGGCGTATTGATTGCGCTGGCGGGCGGCGTAATTATATATGGCGGCCTCAAGACCATAGCTGGTATCCGCATGAGTCAAGAAGATGAGTTTGAAGGTGCGGATATAAGCATCCACAAGATTCCAGCGCGCTCAGAAGACTAGAACTAAATACGATGAAAATAAGATAATTAGATTTGTCGGGATTTAACACAATTAAAAAGCCCTAAAGTTTAAACTTTAGGGCTTTATTTATATGTTCGCTCTGTAAATTAGAGTTGATTTGATATTTTTAAAATTCTCTATAATAGTCAAAGTATTTGTGTCGATAAACTAATTCCTATCATAAAAATAGCATACTAATGTCGGTGTTATTTTCTGAGGTAGAATGGATGAATGACTTCATTTTATTTATTGCTCTGGATTGCATTAGGTATTTTGTTGCAGTTAGCAATCTATATAGGCATTGGCTTCTGGCGTAAATGGAGGGATTATCAAGCCCTACCTAAGCGTGGTTTGGGGTTGGACTTTTCAGTAGGTCAGAATACATGGAGTAGTGCGGGCGACAATGTCGATACTGCTTGGTCAGGCTTTCGCACATTCAAGGTCAGCCGCAAGATCTTTGAAGATACCGCCCAATCCATTTGCTCTTTTTACCTTGTGCCAGAAGATGGGCAGCCCCTAGCGTCCTTTCTACCAGGGCAGTTTCTGACTTTTAGCCTTGATGTACCCAATAAAGCTGGAAGTACAGACCATATTATTCGTAGCTACTCACTGTCAGATGCGCCTCAACTAGATTACTATCGGGTATCAATCAAGCGAGCTCCTCAGCCGATTGGTAGTGATGTTCCGCCAGGACGCTTATCCAATTACTTTCACGATCATATCAATGTTGGTAGCCTCTTGCAGGTGCGTGCGCCTTCCGGAAATTTTCATATTGATATAAGCGATAACCCACTGGTGCTGATTGGCGGTGGCATCGGCATCACCCCTATGTTGAGTATGCTGAATTGGTGTCTAGCCAATCAGGCTGGACGTGAAGTCTGGCTTT
>JAABQZ010000079.1 GCA_011391175.1 Methylophilaceae bacterium
GGCCATTAACGGCAATAAACATCTGGCTGGGCGCCTATTTTTACAAACTTCACAGGTCAATATTGAATTACCGGGTTTAGCAGGCAGTAAGGCCGATAACCAAATTATTAGCGTCGTACTCAGTCTTAAAAAGCAGCAGCCCAATCGTCAAGTTATTCTAGTCAGTAAGGATATTAACATCCGCATTAAAGCGCGCGCCATGGGAGTGCCAGCGGAGGATTACTTTAATGACAAGGTCTTGGAAGATACTGACTTGCTGTATAGCGGCATTAGAGAATTGCCACAAGATTTTTGGGATAAGCACAGTAAAGCGATGGAGTCTTGGCAAGAGGCAGGTCGCATGTTTTATCGCATTACTGGACCTCTGGTTAAAAGCTTCCTCATTAATGAGTTTGTGTTTTATGAATTCGATAAGCCATTCCACGCTATGGTACGCAAACTGGAAAATAACACAGCTGTACTAGAAGTGGTGCATGATCACATGAACCCAAAACATAATGTATGGGGCATAACCGCCCGCAACCGAGAGCAGAATTATGCGCTGAATTTACTCATGAATCCGGACATCGATTTTGTCACCTTGCTGGGTCAAGCTGGCACAGGTAAAACCTTACTCACCTTGGCTGCTGCATTGACGCAAACTTTAGATAAAAAAACATACTCCGAAATTATTATGACGCGAGTGACGGTGCCCGTGGGTGAAGACATTGGCTTTTTACCTGGAACTGAAGAAGAAAAAATGGCACCTTGGATGGGCGCACTAGAAGATAATTTAGACGTACTGAATAAAACTGATGAAGATGCTGGCGAATGGGGACGTGCCGCCACCCAAGATTTAATCCGCACCCGTATTAAAGTGAAATCACTCAATTTCATGCGTGGGCGTACTTTTTTGCATAAGTTTTTAATCATTGATGAGGCACAAAACCTGACCCCAAAACAGATGAAAACACTCATCACGCGCGCAGGGCCTGGCACTAAAGTAGTATGCTTAGGCAACATTGCACAGATTGATACACCCTACCTCACCGAAGGCAGTTCAGGCCTCACTTACGTGGTCGATCGATTTAAAGGTTGGCAACATAATGGGCATGTGACTCTGGTGCGTGGTGAACGCTCTCGCTTGGCAGATTTTGCAGCTGAAGCACTCTAAATGATGTAATGAGAAAAGGCTTTTATACGCTTTTAATCGCGCAGTTCTTATCTGCTCTGGCAGATAACGCCTTGCTATTTGCCGCGATTGCACTTTTAGCAGAATTAAATGCACCGGACTGGCATACGCCCCTACTACAGCAGTATTTTGTTATTTCTTACATTCTGCTCGCACCTTTTGTTGGCACCATCGCTGACGCTTTTCCAAAAGGCGGAGTGATGTTTTTTTCTAACTCAGTAAAAGTAATCGGCTGCGTTGGCATGATATTAGGTATGCCTCCTTTGTATGCTTATGGCATTGTCGGGATTGGCGCCGCAGCATATTCACCCGCTAAATATGGCATATTAACGGAGATGCTACCCAGTAGCTTGTTGGTAAAAGCTAATGGTTGGATGGAAGGATCCACTGTTACCGCCATTATACTGGGCGCCATTATAGGCGGTAAATTAGCCAGTGATGACCCGCATTTTGCCATGATTATCATCACAGCTTTGTATACTGGGGCAGCTGTGTTCAATTTTTTCATTCCTAAAATGCCCATTGACCACCGGCCTGAAAGCAAAAGCATGTTCTACATGTTAAAAGATTTTTGGCATGCATTTAAAGCGCTGTGGAAAGATCCGCTTGGTCAGGTGTCACTGGCAGTAACAACCTTATTTTGGGGAGCAGGCGCAACGTTAAGGCTAGTAGTATTGGCTTGGGCTGCGTTTGCTCTAAAGTTTGATATAGAACAATCAACACAATTAATTGCAACAGTCGCGGTAGGAATTGCCGTAGGCTCAGTTGTTGCATCTCGCTATGTCAAATTAGAAGACTCAACAAAGGTGCTGCCTGCGGGCATTGTGATGGGTATGTTGGTCATTTTGATGGCGTTTATCAATGATTGGCACTTAGCTGCGCTACTGTTGTTTTTCATAGGCGCGCTCAGTGGATTTTTTGTGGTGCCTCTAAATGCACTTTTACAGCATCGCGGGCACCTTTTAATTGGTGCAGGACATTCAATTGCGGTGCAAAACTTTAATGAGCACATTGGCATACTCATTTTATTAGGCTGCTATTTACTGATGGTGAAGGCCAGCGTACCTATCAATATGATTGTGGTCGCATTCGGCATGTTTATCATCATCACCATGAGCATTATCAACAGGTTATATCGTGCAAAAATTACAACTCAATCAATTTGCAACCCAAGCAATATGAATTAATGCAGCTTAATTTTTGGCTCAGTACGTTGCGTAATAATACGTGCAATCGTTTGCAAAGCAACAGTGAAAAAACCGTGCAATGTCATCAGATGCATTTTATACAACGATTGATACATTAAGCGCGCAAACAAGCCCTCAATATACATATTGCCGCCTGAGAGTGCGCCCATTAAACTACCCACGGTAGAGTATTGGCCCAAATTCACCAGCGAGCCATAATCGCGATATTTATATTCAGGCAAGTTAGTTTGATTCGTCACACGTTTTTTCATCGTTTTAACTAATAAAGAAGCTTGCTGATGTGCTGCTTGTGCACGAGGTGGAACATTGCCATCATGCCCTAACCTTGGGCAGGCAGCGCAATCGCCAAAAGCAAAAATACTTTCATCTAATGTGGTCTGTAGCGTTTGCTTAACCACGAGCTGATTAATACGATTCGTTTCTAAGCCATCCAGCTGTTTCAGAAAATCTGGTGCTTTGATGCCAGCAGCCCACACCACCAATTCAGACGGTATAAAGCGGCCACTATGCGTTGTAACCCCTTTACCTGATACCTCAGTAACACGCTCACCAGTGAACACATTCACGCGTAATTTTCTTAACTCTACATCTACTGCCAACGATAATTTAGTCGGTAGCGCAGGCAATAGACGGTCGCTAGCTTCTATAATAGATATTTTTACATCACGATCGGCATCAATTTTATCTAATCCATAAGCTGCTAATTCGCGCGTTGTATTATGCAGCTCAGCCGCAAGCTCTACACCCGTCGCACCCGCACCCACAATAACCACTTCTAACTGACCAGACTTAATTGGCGCGGCTTGTGTTTGCGCGCGCACCAATGCATTGTGTAAGCGACGATGAAATTTTTCTGCTTGTTCTTGCGTATCCAATGCAATTGAGTACTCGCTCGCACCTTTGATACCAAAATCATTTGTAGTGCTACCAATCGCAATCACCAAGGTGTCATATTTAAACGTACGGCGCGGAATCACCTCCACACCTTCTTCATCATGATGCGGTGCAATTGTAACTTCTTTGGCGCTACGGTTTAGACCGTCCATGCGACCAAGACGAAAATTAAAATGATGCCAATGCGCTTGTGCCAAATACTCAAGCTGGTGTTTGTCTGGATTCATGCTACCAGCGGCAATTTCGTGCAATAAGGGCTTCCACATGTGCGTTCTGGTGCTATCAATGAGCGTAATTTCTGCTTTTTTATGCTTACCCAAACTATTACCTAGGCTCGTTGCAAGCTCCAGCCCCCCCGCACCACCACCTACAATCACAATGTGATGTAAATTATTTTTAGAAGTATTTTCCAAATTAGCTTTCTTTTATAAATCGACTAAAACACTATTTGTCACTGGCATTCCAATAAACAAAAACGCGCCCACTGAAGCCAGCAAGCGCGCAATTGTATCAAATTATTACTCGTTACCAGTGATGCCATCGCCCTTAGTGCGAATCCAAGCTATCACTTTAAGGACTTCATCTGGGGTAATACCGTTTTTGGGGTCTGTCGGATCCATGATACCAATACCCTTACCACCCATGCCACCATTTGTGCCTGCCCATATAGTTTCAAACATACCCTTATTGGTTGCATCTTTAGGGTATTTAAAAGTTGGACCAACCAAACCAGGGCCAACTTGGCCTTTGCCTTCCGGGCCATGGCATTGCGTACATGAATACAAACCAAACACTTTTTTACCTTTAGCAATCGCCTCTTCATTACCAATATAAGGGTTTTTACCTGTAGCTAAAAATTCTTTTGTAGCTGGCGTATCAAACAAGGCGGCGTCAATGATGAGGGGCTTATCATCTCGCGTATCAATAAAAGTAATCACGTTGCCACTTGGAGATGCTGTATCAGGTTTGCTTTCAGCATTGCCGCTAGTGCCAGTGTCAGATTTATTACATGCAACTAAGGCTGTTAGCATTAAAGCTAAAATGGCATATATCTTTAGTTGTTTCATTTGGAGTTCCTTGATCAGTATTTTTTAGTATATGTAAAAAAACAGCTGCTGTAATTATACAGCAGCTGTTTGAATTTGTTACTAATGACTAGATTAAAAGCTTACTTCAACCATGTTTTCTCGCCATCACCTTTGTATTGTGTGCGAATGTATGCGATGGCTTTTAAGATTTGATCAGTTGACAAGCCATCACCTGTTTTACCTGGTAATTGGTTATGCCAAACAAACATTGTGCCGCCTGAAGTGCCTGGAGTACCGCCAGCGATTGACTCGAACATACCTTTGTCAGTTGCATTTTTAGCATAAACCCATTTTTGGTCAAATGCGCCTTGGCCGCCAGAGGTATTTTTGCTGAGTGATGGTGCCATAATGCCTTCTAGTTTACCGCCGTGGCAACCTGTACAGTTATTATAGTTGTACTCTCTTTTGCCTTTTTTTGCTGCTTCTGCATCAGCCATATAGATTTTTGTATATGGATTTACGCAAGTTTCTAAAAATTGTTTTGCTTCTGGTGTATCTGTATCAACAGCTTTAATCGCTAATGGCTTACCATCTACAGTAGAAACTAAATTACACGCTGCATTTGCTTGAAATGAAAGTGTAAGACCTGCTAATGTCAACACAGATACTAATAAAGTTGACTTTAATGCTTTATTACCAAACATGTTATCTCCTAATTTTTTCAATTTTTAAGTAACGGCCTACATCCGCTTGCAACTCAACCGTTTGCTCATTTAACGAACTTGTTTCTACTTGGTTGACACTGTACTGTCATAAAAATATGAAAGTGCTGTCACAAAATAAAGGCATTATTTTACTCTGTTTTTGGCACAACTGCACCTCGTTCTTTATCAGGACTTTTACCTCTACCTTTTTCCACAACCACTGGCACGTGCGGAATGCCAAAGTCATCCAATATCTTAGTAATCTTGTCTGCGTTGCGGTCAAGTGCGGCCTGAATTTTCTCCATACGTTCTTTATCTTTTTTACGTACGCCTACAGAAATGTTCCAAAATTCCTTACCTTTGGCGCTGTCAATTACGTCACGCCCAACATACTCAGGAATCATTCTCACTTCCATCGGCACTGCATTTTGTTTTGCAAAATAACCACCAATAGGACCCCAAGCCACTGCAATATCAATTTCTTTCTTAGCTAAATCATCAATTAAATAGCTAGGCGGCAAATTTAAGTCGCGCTGCATACGATAAGGGCGGGCATTACCGATTAAGCCATTCTCATCCATTGGAATAGTGGCAGGACTTTGTCCAACGACACCAATCACACCTTTTTTCAAATCTGGGGAAGTCCAATCGGTAATATTGTAGTTGCTCTCTTTGCGCCATACATAGACATGACCAGAGCGATAGTAAGGTTTAGAAGTGCGTAGTACGTCATTACCATCGGCAGTACCTATAATCACATCACAGCGCTTTGCATTGATGGTATTACGATAAAAACCCATACGATCTGGCCAAAACTGGTAAGTTAATTTTAAACCTAAATCTTTAGCCAATACTTCCGCAATTTTATTTTCAAACCCCTCATGTTTTGAGTTTGAGTAAGGCATGTTTTCTGGATCCGCACACACTTTAAATTCTGTCCCATCATCCACGCGCTGTGCTTCTCCACCACGGCCAGAGCTTAAATCAATGTTTGCCAAATCATCGGCTGCATAACTCATATTACTTGTAAGTGCAAATGCAGTGACAATACTTGCCAGCAAACTAGACTGCTTAATATGTTTCAACATTATTATATTTCCTTGATTAAAATTGCGGCTAAACATTCCGCATCACTACTTGAGAGTATGTCTAAAAATAAAAGTTCTATACTTGCCTGTATAGTAAATAGCAAACTATAGCATTGTAACTAAATTTTCAATTTTAAGCATACTCGCTACTTATAACGCTTATCAAATTATTTGGATATCATCTTTAATTAAAATGCAGTCAAATAAAATGCCGCCCACAAATAAAAACACCCCACCGAAGTGGGGTGTTTTTTAGCTTTTAATTCTAACTATATTAAATAAATTTAATTATAGTTTGAATACTGTTAATGCACCGCCGCCAGGAGCAGCGTTGTATTTAACAAGTTCAGCATAACCACCAGCAGCACCAAGTGCGTCTGTTGGGTTAGTCATACCAAGGTTCATCGCTACACCAGCCCAGCCACCAATACCTGATAGCACGCCAACGTGTTGTTTACCTTTGTGACCGTATGTGAATGCAT
>JAABQZ010000007.1 GCA_011391175.1 Methylophilaceae bacterium
GTGCGTGCGTCTTCGTAACCGTTTTCAATCATATTTTGCATCAGCACAATATTGGATTTTAGAAACTCAATCACGGGTGCTTTATCTAATAAAACCGTACAGCCATTAGCTGAACGCTCTGCAGAAGCATCGGCAAACTCAAAAGCTTGCTCGACTTTTAGGTCTGGCAAACCTTCAATCTCTAAAATGCGGCCGTTAAATACATTCTTTTTGTTGGTTTTTCCAACCGTTAATGTGCCCTCTTGTATTGCTGCGTATGGAATCGCATTCACCAAATCGCGCAAGGTAATACCTGGTTGCATTTCACCCTTAAAGCGCACCAGCACTGACTCTGGCATATCTAATGGCATCGCGCCTGTGGCGGCTGCAAAGGCTACCAAGCCAGAACCCGCAGGAAATGAAATGCCAATCGGGAAACGCGTATGTGAGTCGCCGCCTGTACCAACCGTATCAGGCAAAATTAAACGATTTAACCATGAGTGAATCACGCCATCGCCTGGACGTAAGGAAACACCCCCACGACTGCTCATAAATTCTGGCAAGCTGTGCTGCAGCTTAATATCGACTGGTTTTGGATAAGCTGCAGTATGACAAAAACTTTGCATCACCAAATCACTACTAAAGCCTAAACAAGCTAACTCTTTTAGCTCGTCACGCGTCATGCCGCCAGTGGTGTCTTGTGAACCCACAGTAGTCGCTTTTGGCTCACAATAGGTATTTGGGCGTACGCCAACGCCTTCAGGCAAACCACATGCACGACCCACCATTTTTTGCGCCAGTGTGTAGCCTTTGGTTGAAACAACAGCTGGCGTTGCTTTAATGAAAATGTCCGTCTCTGGCAAATTTAAAGCCTTGCGCGCATTGGCAGTTAAGCCGCGACCAATAATCAAAGGAATACGCCCGCCAGCGCGCACTTCGTCTGGAATCGTGACAGGATTCAGCTCGAAGCTAGAAATAACCTCGCCAGTTTCATTTACCACTTTGCCCTCATACGGAAAGATGGTGATTTCATCACCAGTTTGCATTTTTGATACATCACACTGAATCGGCAACGCCCCAGAATCTTCCGCAGTGTTAAAGAAAATAGGGGCGATTTTTGCGCCTAAAATCACGCCGCCTGTGCGTTTATTGGGAATATTAGGAATATCGTTGCCCATGAACCACTGCACTGAGTTAATGGCTGATTTGCGTGAAGAACCCGTACCAACCACATCGCCCACGTACACGAGCGGCAAGCCTGTTTGTTTTAGGCTTTCAATTTTGTTTAAGCCATCTGGCATTTTGTTAATCAGCATCGCTTTGGCGTGTAATGGAATATCAGGGCGACTCCAAGCATCTTGCGCAGGGCTTAAGTCGTCCGTATTGGTTTCGCCATCGACTTTAAACACCACCATTTTTAGCTGATTTGCCAACACTGGTTTGCTGGTAAACCATTCCGCATTTGCCCAACTCTCCATGAGTTTTTTGGCGTGGGTATTGCCAGACTTCATTAACACATCAACATCGTGAAACGCATCAAACATTAAAATGGTATTGCTTAAAGCATTAACCGCATTTGCTGCCATAGGCGTACTTAGTAGTTCCACCAAAGCCTGAACGTTGTAACCCCCTAGCATGGTGCCTAGCAATTGCACGGCTTTCTCAGGTGAAATGAGGGGTGAAGTTGCTGTGCCTTTGGCAATATCAGCCAAAAATGCTGCTTTGACATAAGCCGCTTGGTCTACACCTGCTGGCGTTTGATTCTCGAGCAAATCGAGTAATAAAGTCTCGTCAGATTTGGCAGGACTTTTCAGCAACTCAACTAACGAGGCTACTTGTTCAGGACTCAAAGGTAAAGGGGGTAATTGTTGTGCAGCACGCTCTTGGACGTGTAATTGGTAAGCTTTTAACATGTTAATTATTGCTCTTTAAAATAAAATTTTTAGTAAAGTTGTATTATAAATCAGCTTAAACCAGCTACCCTCCCATTTTGAAAAGTTCAAAATATCGAAATATCTAGTTTCAAGCTAATTAACACTCTCTGATACAAACTCTTTAGCGAATGGGATTGGGCAACCACCGCCCATCGCACGCACTTCCCACCGATCTAACAGCGCTTTTTGGTAATCTTTCCCATGTTTAAGCACTAAAAATGCGCGAACTTCCAGCACATCAGCAAAGCCATTTTTATCGGTATCCATCGCCGCTACATTTTGCTCTACCGTAGGGCCAGTGTACTTGCCATCTT
Organism: Methylophilaceae bacterium; assembly: GCA_011391175.1. Classification (GTDB taxonomy): domain Bacteria; phylum Pseudomonadota; class Gammaproteobacteria; order Burkholderiales; family Methylophilaceae; genus Methylotenera_A. The sequence goes on from JAABQZ010000007.1 coordinate 2,228, forward strand.
TGTCGGTCAGATAGTCTAATATATCTTCAGCAATAGAAGCGTTAGCGCAGAAAAGCAAGCATGCAGTTATTATCAGTTTCGTCATTTTATGGTCAATCCCAAAAACATTCATAAATTATGACTGATATTAATACTAATGGTGCGATTTACTATGTGACATTACGCACACTGACATAACCACTTACTACGAAACACTTTGTATATCGATTATCTTATGTTGCGCAATTTTTTCCTTCCATAGCGCTGGACCTGTCTGGTGTACAGATTCACCCGTCGCACTGACTGCCACTGTCACGGGCATGTCCACCACATCAAACTCATAAATGGCTTCCATACCCAAATCAGCAAAGGCAACCACACGTGATTTTTTAATCGCCTTGCTCACTAAAAAAGCCGCACCACCAACCGCTATTAAATACACGGATTTATGCTTCTTAATCACCGCCAGCGCTTCATCTCCGCGCTCTGCCTTGCCAATACTGCCAAGCAAGTTGAGTTGCCCCAACATTAATTCAGTGTAATCATCCATACGTGTCGCCGTGGTTGGGCCAGCTGGGCCAACTGCTTCATCACCTACCGCATCCACTGGACCAACGTAATAAATAAAACGGTTTGTTAAATCAACTGGCAATGTTTCACCTTTAGCCAACATGTTGGCAATACGTTTATGCGCCGCATCACGTCCTGTCAAAATTTTTCCAGTCAACAACAGCGTCTCGCCCGCTTGCCAATTTGCAACATCCGCTTTGGTTAATGTATCTACATTCACCCTTTTAGCTTGTGCGCTCGGCGCCCAATGTACATCTGGATAACTGGATAAATCTGGCGGCGTCAGTTCCGCCACACCTGAGCCATCCAGCTCAAAATGTATATGTCGAGTCGCTGCACAATTTGGAATAATTGCCACTGGCAAGCTAGCTGCGTGTGTTGGATAATCTAAAATCTTCACATCCAGTACGGTCGCCAAACCGCCTAACCCTTGCGCGCCAATGCCCAAATTATTCACTTTTTCAAAAATCTCTAAGCGTAATTCTTCTATTCGATTAAGACTTTGCTTATCTTTTAAATTTAATGCACGCAATTTCAATTCATGCATATTAATTGGGGCCATCAGTGACTCTTTGGCTAGTAGTACCGCTTTTTCTGCACTGCCGCCTATACCAATACCCAACATGCCCGGAGGACACCAACCCGCACCCATTTGGGGCACAACTTCCAATATCCAATCCACAATGCTGTCGTTCGGGTTTAACATCGCAAGCTTGGCCTTGTTCTCCGAACCGCCGCCTTTTGCCGCGATACTTATCTCAACTTTATCACCCACCACCAACGAGACATGTACTACAGCTGGCGTATTATCTTTAGTATTGGCGCGCTTTCCAGCTGGGTCAGTTACTATCGAAGCGCGCAATTTATTCTCTGGTAATAAGTAAGCGCGCCGCACACCTTCGTTGACCATTTGTTCAACATCCATTTGTACTACATCAAGGCCTGCATCCCATCTAACATTCATGCCTACTCTAACAAAAGCAACAACAATGCCAGTATCCTGACAAATAGGCCGCTTACCTTCGGCACACATTCTGGAATTAGTGAGAATCTGCGCAATCGCATCTTTAGCAGCGGGTGACTCTTCTAATTTATAAGCCTCTCCCAACGCCTGAATATAATCAGTCGGATGGTAATACGAGATATATTGCAAAGCATCTGCAATACTTTGAATAAAATCGGCTTGTTTAATAGTGGCCATGTTGATTAACGCGAAGATTTTGCAATTGCAATATTGGGGCTAATGTCTTTACGCAAAATTTTACCATTTTTGGTGCGCGGAAAGTCATGTGCCAAGTACACGGTTTTAGGTGCTTTGTAGGCGGCTAAATGTTGTTTACCGTAGGCGGCCAAATCATCGGCTGTCGTTTTTGCCTCTGGTTTCAAAATCGCATAAAGCGCAACCAATACTTTATCTTTTTCAAGCTCTTCGCCAATGGCGGCACAATCAGCAACATCGGGATGTCCTTTATAGACACGCTCAATCTCATAAGGTGAAACACGATAACCAAAACTTTTGATAATGTCATCTTTACGGCCTAAAAACCAGATGTAGCCATTTTCATCGTATTTTGCGTAATCTCCGGTGAAAAAGTAGCCATTATGCTTATATTTTGCAGTTTCTTCCGGCAGGTTCCAGTAATTTAAAAATATACCAGGGTCATTCAGGGGCACGCTAATCATACCCTCTTCACCTGTTGGCACTTCTTCTAAAGTTTCAGGATTAAGTAATTTGATATTATGCCCAGGCTGCGGAAAGCCTGCAGAACCTGGCCGGATAGGACGTAGTTTGTTTTGGCTTAAATAATAAGAAAACTCACTCATACCGACCGCTTCATAAATATCTAAGTGAAAACGCTCACGCCACTGATTTAACACCTCATCTGACAAATGCTCGCCAGCACTCATAAAATGGCGCAAGCTGGAGATATCTTGATAAGTAGCTGTCGTTTTTTGCAAAATTTGGCGATAAATGGTGGGTACGCCAATAAAAATGGTGGCTTGATGTTTTTGAATCAGGCTTAACCACACCTGCGCGTCATTTTTGCCTTCATGCACGATGACCGTTTTGCCTAAGTACAAGGGATCCATCAAACCAGTGCCTAACACGTAAGTCCAATTAAACTTACCTGAATGCATGATGCGGTCATTTGTCGTGTCTGAATAATTAAACCAGTATTGCGCAGCAGGTTGGCGGCCAAGCAAGGCGCGGTGCGCATGCAATACGCCTTTGGGGTAGCCGGTCGTGCCTGATGTATACACAAGGTAAGCGGGCTCATCCGATTTGCTTTTGTATGCGGCTTGGCACTGCTGTATAGTGCTTAGTGCATTTTCCAAACTCAACACATTTAACTGGCTGTGCGGCTCGACATCCGTCGTTTGTGACAACAGAATGTGCTTCAAATTTGGCATCCCTGCCAAACCTTCTGCCAATTGCTGTTCCATTCCCTCCCAAGCTTTTGCGTCAGTTACCAATACAGTTGCACCTGAATCTTTAGCTAAATAAGCAACTTCTTCTGCGGTCAGCAATGTCGACGTTGGTACCGAAATCGCACCCATTTTCATCGCACCCAAAAATGCAATCGGGTAATCCAAACTATTAGGCAGGCGAATCAGTACGCGGTCCCCCACCTTAACTTTTAAATTTCGCAATAATTGTGCAAATTGATCCGTTTTGCGTGCCAATTCCGCAAACGTGATTTGCGATGTGCCAAGCACATCATCTTCCACAATCATGGCGATGTTATCAACTTGTGATGTGCCTAAATGCTTGTCGCTACAGGCTACGCCAATATTGAAGTGGGTGGGAATATTCCATTCCCATGTTGGAAAGTTAGTAAACATTACAGCAATACTCCATATGGCCAATTTTGACGCACCACTTGTTCTGGCAATTGTTCTAATACATGCACCGCAAATTCCATGTCCGATGTCTTGAGCGCTCGTAATGCATGCGCACGCAACAAGGTTTGTAGCGCCTTGCCGAACATCGGTGGATCTAACATCTCACCTTCAAATTTAATCGCGCCGCCATGCAAAGCATCTGCCTCTATCGCCGCTTTTAAAATAGCTACTTTTTGCGCTACATCGGTTGGCGATGGCGTGTAAGCAGTTTTACACAAATGAATATGCCCTGGGTGAATCACCTGCTTGCCTGTCAGGCCCATGGCTGCTTCTTGGCAAGCGTGTTTGTACACAATGCGCGATTCATTATCGCCATGTAAATCCAGCCAACGGCGTACATCATGCGGTTCTAAATATTTCTCTGGCATGATATTTTGGCCAATCAGCGTTTCAACACCACCAATTACACCCTTACCCGCAATACGTGCCTCAAACATCAAATGATTCATATAAAACTGCAGCTCTTCTATCCAGCCTTCAGCCGTAATATGAATACCCATGGCTTTTGAAAAGTCGTGTATACCAAACACCACATGTTTTACCGTGTTGTATTGCATCAGCTCGGGCGCAATTTTGAGTGATTTCGGGTGCTCGATAATGGGTTGAATCGTGATATGTGGATTCACACTCAGTAGCAAACTCGATAAGTCACGCACCTCTGGCGCCCCATAAACTTCACCCGCTTTGGCCAACATCACCACATCGATGTATTCACCCATATCGCGTACCAACTGCATATCTAGCTCGTACTCATCGGTACGGAAAGAGTTACAACGAATAGCAATCGTCACGCGCTGATTGACTTTGCGTAGCTCAGGTAGCTCTTGTCGTAGCAAATCGCGACTCATTGCTTTTTGACGACAGCCATCTTCCAAGTCAAAAATCAGCGTATGCGCAATGGTATGATGCGCATGCTTTTTCATGCGCGCACTGGCTTGCGCCATGTCTTCGTAAATAGCTAAACTGGGCGCATATTTTACTGGCGGGTAATACAGCTGTATGCCTGGCCAATAATCACCCAAGCTGGTTTTATTTAATGTTGTTTGTTCACTCATTCCTCACCCCTAAACATATGCTCTGGAAGCCAATATCTATGCGGCTTGCAGGCTATGTATTTTATCTACGATGGATTGCTGTGCCTTACTTTTTAAATGTAAGTTTTTCATTTGCAACACATCCCAAAATTCGTTATCTGGTAGTGCTAACATCACATCAAATGCGCTCAATTCATCTAGCGTTAAATCGTTAAAATGCTGCGCCATAAAACGTTGTAGCACGATATCCAGCTCTAACATGCCACGCCTGCAACGCCAAGCTAGGCGGCGCTGTTCTGCATCTCTCAAATTTTCAGCATTCATCATTTATTTAGATGGCCTTTATAGAAATTTCTTTTTTAACAGTTTTGGTTTCACGCGCACGCTCAATTTTTAAATCTTTAATATTGGCAATCGCCGCATTTGGATTGAGCTTTTTGGGGCACACTTCTACGCAATTCATAATATTGTGGCAACGATACAAACGATATGGGTCTTCTAGATTTTCCAATCTTTCCTCGGTTGCTTGGTCGCGGCTATCCATGATGAAACGATTGGCCTGCAATAAGCCCGCAGGGCCTACGAATTTATCCGGGTTCCACCAAAAGCTGGGGCAGGATGTGGTACAGGCACCGCACAAAATACACTCATACAAACCATCTAATTTGGCACGATCTTCTGGGCTTTGTAATCGCTCGGTTTCTGGCAACGGGTCGTTGTTCACCAAGTAAGGTTTAACCGAGTTATAGTGCTCAAAAAACTGCGTCATATCGACGACCAAATCGCGAATCACTGGCAAACCGGGCATCGGGCGCAGCACAATGGGCTGCTCTAAGTCACTCAGTTTCGTAATGCAGGCCAAGCCATTTTTACCATTAATATTCATCGCATCACTGCCACACACGCCTTCACGACAGGATTTACGCATGCTCAAGGTTTCATCATGTTCTTTAATGCGAATCAGCGCATCCAATAGCATGTGGTCTTCATCACGCAAGGCGATATCGTAATCTTGCATGTACGGTTTTTTATCGGTATCAGGGTTATAACGATAAATAGAAAACTTCACTTGATTTGCCATGCTTGATTTTTCCATATTAGTACACCCGTTTTTTCGGTTCAAACGATTCCACTGTAAGCGGTTTTAAGCGCACCGGTTTATAAGCTAAGCGATTGTTTTGTTTGTAAAAAAGTGAATGTGTCAGCCAGTTTTCGTCATCCCGCTCACTGTAATCCTCACGCGCGTGTGCGCCACGGCTTTCGGTTCGGTTATTGGCTGCATGCATCGTAGCAACTGCCACTTCTATCAAGTTATCCAGCTCAAGCGCTTCTACTCTTGCTGTGTTAAATACTTGGCTTTTATCCCTAATCACAATGTACTTCGCGCGCTCAGCCACCGCATCAATCTCGTCAACACCTGCACTTAATAAATCTGGGAAGCGGAATACGCCGCAATGTGTTTGCATGGTCTTGCGCATGGCATCGCCCACTTCAACTACGCTTTCTCCTTGTGCGTTTTCTAAGCGACTCACACGTGCCAGCGTCGCCTCTGCGGCATTGGTCGGTAATGGTTTATGCACTTTGTTTTGTGCGATTTCTGCTACCATTTTATCGCCCGCAGCTTTACCAAATACCACCAAATCCAACAATGAGTTCGAGCCTAAACGATTGGCACCATGCACTGAAACACAAGCACATTCACCTACTGCATATAAACCACTCACAGGTTTCTCACCTTCAAGCACGACTTGTCCATCTAAATTGGTGGGGATTCCACCCATCATATAGTGGCAAGTTGGCACCACTGGAATCGGGTCATAAATCGGGTCGACATTGGCAAAAGTTTTGGCAATCTCGCGTATGCCTGGTAAGCGCTTATTAATCAGGTCTTCGCCCAGATGATCTAGTTTTAAATACACCGCGTCTTTATTCTTGCCAACGCCGCGCCCCTCTTTTATTTCTGTGGCCGATGCGCGTGCAATCACATCGCGACTAGCTAAATCTTTAGCATGCGGCGCGTAACGCTCCATAAAACGCTCACCTTCGCTATTCACCAAATAGCCGCCTTCGCCACGCACGCCTTCAGTAATCAACACCCCTGCATTCAACACACCAGTGGGATGAAACTGCCAAAACTCCATATCTTGCAGTGGCAGACCAGCTCGCATGGCCATGCCTAAGCCATCACCCGTGTTAATAAAGGCATTGGTACTGGCTTGGAATATCCTGCCAGCGCCGCCTGTGGCGATTAAAGTAGTTTTAGCTTGAAAAATATGAACCTCACCTGATTCAATCTCTAATGCAATCACCCCCAGCACATCGCCATCGGTATCGCGAATCAAATCGAGTGCAAACCACTCCACAAAAAATTGTGTATTGGCTTGGATGTTTCGTTGATACAAGGTATGTAGCATGGCATGGCCAGTTCTGTCAGCCACCGCGCAGGTACGAGAAATAGGCGTTTCACCAAAATTTTGCGTCATGCCTCCAAACGGGCGTTGGAATATCTTGCCATTGTCTAAGCGGTCAAACGGCATGCCAAAATGCTCTAGCTCAATAATGGCTTTTGCGGCGTTCTTACACATAAACTCAATCGCATCTTGGTCGCCTAAAAAATCAGAGCCTTTGATGGTATCGTACATATGCCAAAGCCACTTATCTTCTGCTACATTGCCAAGCGCGGCCGCAATGCCGCCCTGCGCCGCCACGGTGTGCGAACGTGTAGGAAACACTTTGGATAACACCGCTACCTTAACGCCGGCTTCCGCCAGTTGCAGCGAGGCGCGCAAACCCGCACCTCCACCACCAATAATCACTGCATCAAATTGATGTGTCTCTAAACTCATATATTCCACAAAATAAAACTTGCCCAAATTAAATAAGTAACTAGCAAAATATCAACGATAGCCTGCAAATAAGCTCTTAGTTTTAAATTAAAAATGTAGTCTTTAAATACGTCGCTTACGCCTAACCAAGCATGCATAAAAAGACTGATAAAAAAAACAAAAGTCACCAACCTAAACCATATTGGCGCAACGAATTTATGCCAATCGCTGTAACTGGCTGGCTGATAAATCGCCAGCAACAGCACCAGCAATAAAATATACGCAGCCATCATGAGGGCACTCAGGCGTTGTGACAGCCATAAGCGCATGCCAGGATATTTATTGGTGAGTAGTTGAATTAACACGTAAATTACCCAGCAACTACCAAATCACAACGGCAAAAATCGCTACTGAAATCCCCACTAACCACAGCACGACACGACCAGAAAATCGTGCTTTTTGCAGACTGGTCATCCAATGGATGTCTTGCAATAAATGCCGCAAGCCTGCAAAAAAGTGATGGAAAAAAGCCCATGCCAACCCAATAAGCACAAGCTTTATAAACCATGTATCAAATAACGCTTCCAGCTGTGTGTAGCTTTGTTGTGACTTTAACGAATATTGAAGCGCCAACAATAGCAATGGCAACATGGCAAATAGCGCCATGCCAGAGGCACGATGCAAAATGGACACCACTGCATTAATCGGCAGCCTGATTGTGAACAAATTCAGGTTTTTAGGCCTATTTTTATTTTTAGTGCTAATTTTTTGCATGATATTTAATTATTTATTCTTTTAGTTTTCTTTAGCCGCTTTTGCAACCGCACCCGAAACCCTTGCTAGCAAACGTCTATCGAATGGTTTTGGAATAATATAGTCACGTCCAAATTCAAGCGACTTTAAGTTATAAGCTTGCAGCACGTCTGCAGGTACTGGCTCTCTCGCAAGCTCACTTAAGGCATGCGCGGCCGCAATTTTCATTTTTTCGGTAATTTTGGTGGCTTTTGCATCCAGCGCGCCACGGAACAAATACGGAAAACACAAGGCATTGTTCACTTGGTTCGGGAAGTCACTGCGGCCAGTCGCCATCAAAATATCATCTCGAATCGCATGCGCTACACTTGGCAACACCTCTGGATCTGGGTTTGCCAATGCAAAAATGATGGGATTTTTCGCCATGCCTTTGATTAGGGAAGCATCCAACGCATTTTTAGCTGAAACACCAATAAACACATCCGCTTGCGGCATCACATCTGTGAGCGTTTTATTGCTGCTTGGCTTAACTGCTAACTCTCGGTTATTGTCGTGTAAATCAGCACGCGAAGTGTCTAATACGCCTGTTCTATCTACCATGGTGATATTGGTTGCACCCATGAGTTTGAGCAATTTTGCACATGAGCAGCCCGCCGCACCCGCGCCTAAAAACACAATTTTTGCAGTCGCTAACGTTTTACCTTGCAGTTCAATTGCGTTTAATAAGGCGGCCGCCACAATCACTGCTGTACCGTGCTGGTCGTCATGAAACACGGGAATATCTAGACGTTTTTTAAGCTCGTTTTCTATATAAAAACAATGTGGCGCAGCAATGTCTTCTAAGTTAATGCCGCCAAAAGTTGGCGCGATATTCACCACGGTTTGAATAAACTCGTCTGGGGTTGCTGCATTCACTTCAATATCAAACACGTCAATGCCTGCAAAGCGTTTAAACAACACAGCCTTGCCCTCCATCACTGGCTTGCTTGCAAGCGCACCCATATTGCCCAAGCCCAATACCGCTGTGCCATCGGTAATAACCGCAACCAAATTACCTTTATTGGTATATTTATAAGCATTGGCAGGGTCTGCATTAATTTCACGCACGGGCTCAGCCACACCTGGCGTATAGGCCAAGGACAAATCATCTTGCGTTGCGCAGGGCTTGGAAGACTCAACGCTCAGTTTTCCCGGAATCGGAAATTGGTGATAATCCAGCGCGCGTTTTTTTAGGTCGTCCATTTTTGGCCTTAATTTATTCTAGCTCGCTCATATAATGGTGATCATCAGTTAAGCATAACCCCAATCGCCACTCCATCGGCTTATCGCCATAGGTGTATGAAACACGCTCAATACTTAGCAAAGGCGCGCCAAGCTTCAAATTGAGCGCCTCTGCTACCTCTCCGCTAGCGGCTACAGCAGTCAATCGCTCTTCTGCACGTATCATGCGAATGCCATATTCAGTCTCGTACATGCTATACAATGAGCCTTTATTTTCCTCTATACGCGTGCCATTTAGACCTTTAAATGGGGCACCGGGAATGATGATATGGTCATATATAAGTGGCCTGCCAGAGAATGTTAACAAGCGCTTTACTTCAATTGTGGCAGCACTTGCTTTTAGCTCCAATATTTTTGCTATATGATTATCGGCTTTAGATTTAATACAGCTAATCAGCTCATTATTTAACGCTTCTTTGTGACCATTTACTGCTGTCAGGCGCAAAAATCGCAACTTAATACCTTCTTCGTTGTGCGTAGCAACAAACGTGCCTTTACCTTGACGGCGAATTAAAATATTTTCGCTTGCCAAGCTATCAATAGCTTTACGAACCGTGCCTTGGCTAACTTTATAACGTCCAGCCAAGTCAATTTCACTGGGAATCATCTCACCAGGGCGCCATTCACCACCGATTAAGCTCTGTGTGAGCAATACTTTAATTTGGTCATAAAGTGGCCTATAGTTTGGGGCGTTGTGTGTTTTATCTATCATCATTATTTTGCATCGCTACAGTTACAAAAATATATGAATCAAATTAAAACACATCGAATTAAATTAGTCTAGTAATTTATATCTTATACAAGACTTATCTTATATAAGACATAAGATATTTGTTGACAGCGTCCAAAAACCGTCTATATAATCACTGCAACTAAATAAAATTCAAGACCCCACTTATGGAACATTGCTTTCGCCCACGCCGCTCTGCGCTATATGTGCCAGGCTGTAACCAGCACTATTTAGACCGCGCGCGCACCTTGCCCGCAGACGCCGTTATACTGGACCTTGGTGACCCTATCTTAATTGATGCCAAAATTGAATCGCGTCATAACATCGTAGCGGCCGTCAAACAAGGTGGCTATGGCGCACGCGAGGTGATTGTGCGTGTGAATAATCTTGATTCGATTTGGGGTCGCGATGACATTAAAGCAGTGGCCAATATCGGTGCTGATGCGATACTTTTTCCAAATATTGAGTCTGCTGAGCACGTGCACACAGCGCTAAAGCTATTAGATGCGGCTGGTGGCAGCCATATGCCAATTATGGTGATGATAGAGAGTCCACTTGCGGTGCTGAATGTTAAAGAAATTGCTTCTGCATCAGATAGAATTGTTTGTATGATGATGGCAACATCAGATTTAACCTCACAGCTACACGCTCGCGTCACGCATGAGCAAAGCGCAATTTTAACGGCACTATCCATGGTAATACTGGCAGCACGCGCCTATGGCCGATGCGTAGTGGATGGCATTACCAGCGATTTTAAAAATATGCATTCATTTGAATACGCCTGCCGTTTAGGTCGAGACTTAGGGTTTGATGGAAAAACGCTGGTTTCGCCATCACAAATCGCCTACAGCAACGATGCCTATACTCCAAAAAACAGCGAGGTAAATGATGCGCGGGCGATTATTCAGGCACTTAAAAATGCCAACGAGAAAGGCTTGGGTACGGTTGTCGTTAATGACCGGTTAGTTGAGCACCATCATATTAAAGCCGCTGAACGCTTGCTAAAACTGCACAACATGATTGCCGAATTAGAAGAAGAATATATATGACCAATAAAGTAAGTACTGGCCGCTTCTTTGAAGACTTCACCTTAAATGAAGCCATTCAACATGCTACGCCACGCACCATTACGGCTGGTGATTGTGCGATTTATATTGCACTGTATGGCGCGCGCCAACCCTTGTTTTGCAGCGCGCAATTTGCACAAAGCTTAGGCCATAAAGCCACCCCTGTCGATGACTTACTGGCTTTTCATATTGCATTTGGCAAAACTGTGCCTGATATTTCGGTTAATGCGATTGCCAATCTAGGTTATGCCGATGTGCGTTTTTTACAGGCTGTTTTTGTTGGGGACACGCTTTCCACTTCTAGCCAAGTCATTGGTTTAAAACAAAACTCAAACGGTAAAAGCGGTGTCGTTTGGGTACACTCGACGGCCACTAATCAGCGCGGCGAGCCCGTATTGAGCTGGGTACGTTGGGTGATGCTACATAAATCAAATCTAGATGCCCCGGCACCTATAACTGTTGTGCCAACGCTACCAAGCGTTGTTGCGCCGGAAAACTTGCAACTACCCAGTTATTTTTCGGCAGCAAACTTTGATGCCAAAGCAACTGGTGGTCAGTATTATTGGGAAGACTATCAAGTTGGCGAATGCATCAGCCACGCCCCTGGCATGACCATTAATCCTGCAGAGCATTCGATGGCCACGCGTCTATATCAAAACAATGCACGTTTGCATTTTGACGACCACATGATGAAAACATCAAGCTTTGGTCAGCGATTGGTATACGGCGGTGTAGTCATTTCCATATGCCGCGCACTGAGTTATGAAGGTCTAGAAAACGCAATTTCTATTCTAGCAATTAATGCTGGTACACATGCTAACCCCAGCTTTGCAGGCGATACGATATATACACGCACTGAGGTGTTAGACACTTGGGCGTTACCTGAGCGCACTGATGTTGCAGCTTTGCAGCTGCGCATGGTGGGCATAAAAAATATGCCAGCAAGTGATATTGATAATATCAAAACTGAAAGCGGTTACCACCCTAATGTGGTACTAGATTTAGATTACACCGTACTGATGCCAAGCAGAGGAAAACAATAATATGGTACATCCAAATGACGCTTTATTCGGCGGTGAAAAACCGTTTCCACTCATCCCTGCCTGCGAACATTTTGCTGGTAGCGAAAAACTTATTTTAAAAGCATTAAGTCTGCAAGACGCAAATAACCCGAATGCGCCTGGTGCGGTATTTGATATTACCTGCGATTGCGAAGATGGTGCCTCCAGTGGCCAAGAAGTTGAGCATGCAGAGATGATTGTGCGGGTGCTCAACAGTGAAGCTAACGTGCACAAAATGGCAGGAGCGCGCATTCACGATTACACGCACCCTGCCTGGAAGCAAGATATTGATATTTTGGTCAGCGGTGCAGGTAAATTGCTGAGTTATATCACCATTCCTAAATGTACTAGCTTGGCACAAGCCAGCGAGATGATTGCCTACCTTCAAAAAATTGCCACGTTTAATGGCATTGAGCGCATCATCCCTGTCCACATTCTAATTGAAACACATGGCGCGTTGAACCAAGTACATGAAATCGCCAAATTGCCTTGGGTGCAAGTGCTGGACTTTGGCTTAATGGATTTTGTCAGTGCGCATCACGGCGCCATTCCAGCTAGTGCCATGCGTAGCCCAGGCCAATTTGAACACAAATTGTTAGCACGCGCCAAAACTGAAGTGGTTGCCGCTGCACTAGCAAACGGCGTTGTGCCCGCACACAACGTGACTCTGGATCTTAAAAATGTAGAAACGACGCAAAGTGATGCAGGCCGCGCCCGCAAAGAGTTTGGCTTTATGCGCATGTGGAGCATTTATCCCTCGCAAATCCAGGCGATTGTCGATGCCATGAAACCCAATTACGACGAGGTAGCAGATGCAGCTAATATTCTGATTGCCGCGCAGGATGTGGCTTGGGGGCCGATTCAATACGATGGTGAACTGCACGATAGAGCAACGTATCGCTATTTTTGGGAAATTTTACAAAAAGCCAAATTGACAGGCGTTGCCATATCTGACGAAGCACAAAAAAGGTTTTTCTCATGAGTATATTAAGCTCTACTGAATTAAACTCAGCTGGCGCACGTTTCCGCGCAGCTATCGCCACTGAAAAACCACTGCAAATTATCGGCGCTATTAACGCCTACCATGCCATGCTGGCCACGCAAACTGGCTATAAAGCCTTGTATTTATCAGGTGGCGGTGTGGCTGCTGGCTCACTCGGTTTGCCAGATTTAGGCATCTCAACACTTGAAGATGTGTTAATTGATGTGCGACGCATTACCGATGTAGTAGAGACGCCTTTACTAGTGGATATTGATACAGGGTTTGGTGGTGCCTTCAACATTGCCCGCACTGTGAAATCAGTGATTAAAGCAGGCGCAGCAGCAGTGCATATTGAAGACCAAGTGAGCGCCAAGCGCTGCGGTCATCGTCCAAACAAAGCAGTCGTTTCTCAAGCTGAAATGGTAGACCGGGTAAAAGCTGCGGCAGATGCGAAGACTGACGCGAACTTTGTCATCATGGCGCGTACTGATGCGCTGGCAGTAGAAGGTTTGCAATCGGCGATTGACCGTGCCTGTGCTTGTGTTGAAGCAGGTGCAGATATGATATTTCCTGAAGCAATGACCGAACTCAGTATGTACAAACAATTTGTAGATGCGGTCAAAGTACCCGTTCTAGCAAACATTACCGAGTTTGGCAGCACCCCTTTATTTACCGTGGATGAGCTAGCAAGCGCCGATGTGAGCATGGTGTTATACCCACTTTCGGCATTCCGTGCCATGAATCAGGCCGCGCTTAAAGTCTATCAAACTGTGCGTAAAGAAGGCACACAAAAGAATGTTGTAGATTTAATGCAAAGCCGCGCAGAGCTTTACGAGTACTTGGGCTATCACGCGTTTGAGCAAAAACTTGACAGCCTGTTTAGCGAGAACAAATAGTAAAGAAGCAATTAAGGGGAAAGTAGCAATGGAAACAACTACAACTTCACACGAACCCAAAAAGAAAAAGGGTGTAGCACTTGCTGGCGTCAACGCTGGCTCTACCGCCGTTTGCACGGTTGGTCACACTGGCAACGATTTGCATTATCGTGGTTACGATATTATAGAACTGGCAAAATATGCTACGTTTGAAGAGGTGGCTTATTTGCTGATTCATGGTGAGCTGCCAAGCAAAGCGCAACTGACCTCTTACCATCAAAAACTCAAAACATTACGTGGCTTGCCAACTGCGCTTAAAGCAGTGTTGGAGCAAATCCCAAAAAATGCTCATCCAATGGACGTCATGCGTACAGGTTGCGCCATGCTAGGTACCTTAGAGCCTGAAGATTCGAGCAGAAATATTGAAGCCGCCAAAAATTTAGGCGACCGTTTAATTGCGTGTTTCGGCTCAATTTTATTGTATTGGTACCACTTTAGCCATCATGGTAAACGTGTTGAAGTTGAGACCAATGATGACTCAATCGCTGCCCACTTTTTGCATGTGTTACACGGAAAAGCGCCGAGTCAACTACACATTGATGCCATGAACACCTCACTGGTGCTATACGCAGAACATGAGTTTAACGCCAGCACGTTTACAGCCAGAGTAATTGCAGGCACTTTATCTGACATGTATAGCAGTGTTACCGGTGCGATTGGCGCGCTACGTGGGGCGAAACACGGTGGCGCCAATGAGGCCGCGATGGAAATTATCGAGCGCTATAAAAATGCTGATGAAGCCGAAGCGGATATTTTGGCGCGTATCACCAAAAAAGAAATCATCATTGGTTTTGGGCATCCTGTGTATACAATCGCTGACCCACGCAATGAATCAATAAAAGCAGTTTCACGCAAATTAAGCGAAGATAACGGCAATATGACGCTATTTAACGTTTCTTCACGCATTGAAGAAGTGATGTGGCGTGAGAAAAAAATGTTCCCGAATTTAGATTGGTACAGCGCATCCAGTTACCACATGATGGGCATCCCTACTGGCATGTTCACGCCAATATTCGTCATTTCACGCACCTCCGGCTGGGTTGCGCACATTATCGAGCAGCGCATCGATAACAAAATCATTCGTCCGAATGCAGAGTACACAGGTCCAGATAATCGAGCATTTGTACCATTAAATAAGAGATAAACAAAAAAACTTACTTTGTTGCGTTAGTTGCCTTTAGCTATTCTATTTTTAAGATGAAGCACAAGGCGCACGGAGCGCAAAAACCAGAATGTACACCTAGTACATGAGGATTTTGAGCACCGCGCAACGCAGTGATTCGCTTAAAAATCAATAGATAAAGGTAACTAAACATGTCAGCCCACATTTCAAACGTACGCCCTGCCCCAGACCAAGTGATTGTCGATATTGCCAATTATGTTGCAGATTTTACCATTCAATCTGACGAGGCATTTGATACTGCACGCAATTGCTTAATGGACACACTCGGTTGTGGATTTGAGGCACTTGATTACCCTGCCTGCACCAAAGTACTTGGCCCAGTCATTCCAGGCACAATCGTGCCAAATGGTGCAAAAGTGCCAGGCACCAGCTATCAGTTAGACCCTGTTCTAGCTGCATTTAATATAGGCGCGATGATTCGTTGGCTAGATTTTAACGACACTTGGCTGGCTGCAGAGTGGGGTCATCCTTCCGATAATTTAGGTGGCATTTTGGCTTGTGCTGATTATATTTCGCGCAAAAACGTAGCAGAAGGAAAAGCACCACTCACCATTAAAGACGTACTCACTGCCATGATTAAGGCGCATGAGATTCAAGGCGTATTTGCTTTGGAAAACAGCTTTAACCGGGTTGGCTTGGATCATGTGATTTTAGTGAAAATCGCTTCAACAGCGGTAGTAACAAAATTACTAGGCGGCAATAAAGAAGATATCATCAATGCGGTTTCTAACGCATTTGTGGATGGACAAAGTTTGCGCACGTATCGTCATAGCCCAAATACTGGCTCGCGCAAATCGTGGGCAGCAGGCGATGCAACCTCTAGAGCAGTTAGATTGGCATGGCTAACTTTGCAGGGTGAAATGGGTTATCCAAGCGCACTGACTGCAAAAACTTGGGGCTTTTATGATGTGCTATTCAAAGGTAATGCCTTTAAATTTCAGCGTGATTACGGCAGCTACGTCATGGAGCAAGTGTTATTTAAAATCAGCTTTCCTGCAGAGTTTCATGCGCAAACTGCGGTGGAATGTGCCATTCAACTCAATGCGCAAGTGGGCAGTGAATTACAAACTTTAGAGCAAATCGCGCAGATTGATAAAATCATCATTACCACGCACGAATCCGCAATCCGTATTATCGACAAAACTGGACCACTTGATAACCCAGCTGATCGCGACCATTGTATTCAATATATGGCAGCAGTTGGCTTACTCAAAGGTAATTTAACGGCATTGGATTATGAAGATGCGGCAGCCGCTGACCCACGCATTGACGCGATTCGCAGCAAAATGACTTGTGTAGAAAAAGCTGAATATACGACAGACTATCACGACCCAGAAAAACGCTCGATTGCCAATGCAATTCAAGTGTTTTTTAAAGATGGCTCAAGCTCAGACAAGATTGCGGTGGAATACCCAATTGGGCATCGCCGCCGCCGCGGTGAAGGCATTCCAGAGTTAGTGAAAAAATTCAAAGTCAACTTAGCGCGTAAGTTTGACACAAAAAAACAAGCGGATATTTTAGCTTTGTGTCTAGACCAAGCTAAGCTAGAAGCTACGCCAGTCAACGTGTTTGTGGATATGCTGGTGGTTTAAAACGATTAAATAACGGCGACAAAAAATAAATGCTCTGCAAGCCAATATCCAAGCGGCTTGCAGAGCATCAAAATGAATGCCCAATTGATTCAAGCGCTTTATTTTAAAATGAATAGCATTTAAACCCATAAAAACGCAGCTCCAAATTTAAGGTAAAATAACGGTTTATTGACTGCTATACGAACCTTTATGTCACTCACCACCCTTAACGCCCTTTCCCCTCTCGATGGCCGCTACCAATCTAAGTTAGATGCGCTTAGACCTTATTTTAGTGAATATGCGCTCATTAAACACCGCGCTTGGGTGGAAGTAGAATGGCTGAAAGCATTATCTGCCGCCAAAGATTTGCAAGAAATTGCGCCGTTTTCTGCTGACACCATAAATGAGTTAGATGCAGCAATTAATCACTTTTCAGAGGCGGATGCGGTACAAGTAAAAGCGATTGAAGCCACCACTAACCACGACGTGAAAGCCCTTGAATATTGGCTTAAAGAGAAATTTGACGCCAACCATGAAGTAAAAAAAGCCAGCGAGTTTATTCACTTTGCTTGCACGTCTGAAGATATCAACAACCTCTCGCACGGTCTCATGTTAAAAAGTGCGCGAGATACAGTGATGCTACCATTTTTAGGCAATCTAATTGCTCGTTTAACTGAGTTGTCGCATCAACTTGCCAACCAGTCCATGCTGTCGCGCACACATGGCCAAACTGCCAGCCCAACCACCATGGGCAAAGAGTTAGCGAATGTGGTTTATCGACTACAGCGCCAACAAAAACAATTAAAAAACAATGAAATATTAGGCAAGATTAATGGCGCAGTAGGTAATTTTAATGCGCATTTATCTGCCTACCCAAATTTTGATTGGGAAGCGTTTGCGAAAAAGTTTGTTGAAAGTCTAGGCTTAGTTTACAACCCGATGACCATTCAAATTGAGCCGCACGATTATATGGCTGAGTTGTATGATTGTTTAGCGCGCATCAATACCATTTTAATTGACCTCAACCGTGATATCTGGGGCTACATTTCGGTCGGTTATTTCAAACAAAAGGTCAAAGCAGGTGAAATCGGCTCATCCACCATGCCGCACAAAGTCAACCCGATTGATTTTGAAAACAGTGAAGGTAATTTGGGTTTAGCCAATGCAGTGCTGCGTCATATGGCTGAAAAATTACCGATTTCGCGCTGGCAGCGGGATTTGACTGACTCCACGGTTTTAAGAAACATGGGCGTCGCGTTTGGTTACACGCTATTGGGTTACGATTCTTGCTTACGCGGCTTGAATAAGTTAGAAATTAACGCCGCAAAATTAGCCGAAGATTTGGACAATAGCTGGGAAGTGCTGGCAGAACCGATTCAAACCGTGATGCGCCGTTATGGCATTGAAAACCCCTATGAGCAACTAAAAGAGCTCACCCGCGGCAAAGGCGGTATCAATAAAGAATCCCTACATCTATTTATCCAAACACTCAAAATACCTGCGGATGCCAAACAGTTACTACTTGAAATGACGCCTGCGAGTTATATTGGTAAAGCAACCAAGTTGGTAAAACGGATTGATTAACTTTTAGGGGTTACCGCGTTGAATACCGATAAAAATAACCTGAGGCTCGCGGTACTGATTGACGCTGACAACACTTTTAAAGTCATTGACACCATAGATGCGCTATTTGAAGAAATTTCTAAGTTTGGAGAAGCCTCTATTCGTCGTATTTATGGTGACTGGACTGAGTCTAGATTAAATCGTTGGAAAGAAATACTTCCTAAATATGCGATACAACCTATACAGCAGTATGCTAATACCAAGGGGAAAAACTCTACCGACAGCGCACTAATTATTGATGCTATGGATTTACTTTACACTGCCCCGCTTGATGGTTTTTGTATTGTTTCTAGTGATAGTGACTTCACAAAGCTAGCAGTTCGCTTAAGAGAATCTGGCAAAAAAGTGTATGGTTTTGGCGAAGATAAAACACCTGATTCACTCGTAAACGCCTGCAACCAATTCATTGACATTGGAATATTGAACAATCCCACAAGCTCTGATGCTACACAACCTGAAAAAAATAACGTTAATCTGCCTAGAAAGACAAATCAGGAACTTTCAATGGATACAAGGCTAGTAAGCCATATCCGCACAGCAATCGATGCACTTTCTGAAGATGACGGTTACGCTCACATGGGCGAAATCAAAAAACATATCATCAAAAATTTACCAGCTTTTGACTCACGCAAATATGGTTATGCAAAATTCAGTGACCTAATTAAAGCTATCGGACTTTTCGAAGTCGATGCTCAAAAACAGCGCATCAAGGATAAAAGAAAAAAATGAGTGAAATTCTAGTGCTCTATTACTCACAAGGCGGTGCTGTCAAAGAAATGGCGCAACTAATTGCGCGTGGCATAGAGAGTGTAAAAGGCGCAAAAGCACGCATACGCACTGTGCCAAAAGTCTCGGCCAATTGTGAAGCCACTGAATCGGATATTCCTGCCAGCGGTGCACCTTACGTTGAACTTACCGATTTAGAAGAATGTGCAGGCATCGCATTGGGTAGCCCAACCCGCTTTGGCAATATGGCCGCGCCGATGAAATATTTTTTAGATGGTACAGCTGGTTTATGGTTAAAAGGTGCACTCATTGGTAAACCTGCCTGCGTATTTACCAGTACTGGCAGCATGCACGGCGGCAATGAAACAACTTTAATAACCATGATGTTACCGCTCATGCACCATGGCATGTTAATCGTCGGTTTGCCATATTCAGAACCTGAGTTATCCAGCACACAAAGTGGCGGCACCCCTTATGGTGCAAGTCACGTGGGCGGGGCAATGGATGATAAAAAAATCACAGAGGATGAAAAAAAACTGTGCATGGCGTTGGGCAAACGTTTGGCTGAAACGGCATTAAAACTTGGCACTTAATCTCTTGGAAAAACCTTGCGTATATTGCCAGCACTGAGAATTGGTGCAGGCTCCAGCCTAGTTGCTTTAATTTTTTTATGTCTGGCTTGGGAGAGTGTTATGGCACCATTCAAGCCAAATGGCTCATTTCTGATATTAAAAACACTACCTCTATTATTGCCTTTACTCGGCATACTCAAAGGCCGCCGCTATACTTACCAATGGGCGAGCATGTTTATCCTGCTGTACTTTACCGAAGGCGTAGTGAGGGCTTGGTCTGACACAGGTTTATCTGCAAAATTGGCAATGATAGAAGTCGTCTTTTCTATCGTATTTTTTATGTGCACAATTTATTACGCAAAACTCACAAGACAGCTGCCGCAATAAAGCCGCCATCCTTTATAATAAAAGCATGAAAATTCTGACTTTTAAACCCGCATGAAAATACTACTGTCTAATGACGATGGCTATTTTGCGCCGGGCTTGAATATATTAGCGCAACACCTGAGCCAGATTGCCGAGATTACCGTGGTGGCGCCAGAACGTAACCGCAGTGGTGCCAGTAACTCATTGACTTTAGATCGCCCGCTCAGTGTTAAAAAAGCCAGTAACGGCTTTTTTTATGTGAATGGTACGCCAACAGATTGTGTGCATATCGCATTAACAGGCTTGATGGATAGCATGCCTGATATGGTGATTTCTGGCATTAACGATGGCGCCAACATGGGCGACGACACTATTTATAGTGGCACTGTCGCAGCAGCCATGGAAGGTTATCTGCTAGATATTCCCTCTTTTGCAGTTTCTATGTCGCAACACAACCCCACCCATTTTGATAGCGCTGCACAGGTGGTGATGGAGCTGGTACAACATTACAAAAAAACTGGTTTTTCTAGCCCAACCCTGCTCAATATTAATGTGCCGGATGTGCCTTATAATGAGTTAAAAGGCAAAGTGATCACCCGCCTAGGCAAGCGCCACAAAGCCGACCCAGTGATTCAACTTAAAACGCCGCGTAATGAAACGGTATATTGGGTAGGCGCCGCAGGCAAGCCGAATGACGGCGGCGAAGGCACTGATTTTTATGCGGTTGCACATAATCAAGTTTCTATTTCGCCTATTCAGGTAGATTTGACAAAATATAGCCAAATGAATGACATCAAAGATTGGCTGAATAAGTAATATGGCATTAGCGAAACCTACAACCAACAAAGCAGGTATTGGCATGACATCTCTTAGAACGAGAGAGCGTATGTTGGTGCGTCTGCGTGAGCAAGGCATTAAAGATGAAGTTGTGTTGCATGCCATGGGCGAGATTCCGCGGCATATTTTTGTGGATGACGCGCTGTCAACGCGTGCCTACGAAGACGTTGCGTTGCCAATTGGTTTTGCACAAACAATCTCGCAGCCTTACATTGTGGCGCGCATGACCGAGATTTTGCGCAACGGCAAACAGTTAAATAAAGTATTAGAAGTTGGCACTGGCTGCGGCTACCAAACTGCGGTGCTGTCAAAGGTCGCTAAAGAAGTGTTATCCGTGGAGCGTATTCGCCCGCTACTGATGAAAGCGCGCGGGCATTTACGTACACTTAAATGCAGCAATGTAAAGTTAGATCATGCGGATGGAAGTAATGGATTAAGCGCATACGCGCCTTTCGACGGCATTATCGTCACTGCTGCAGCCAGTCATGTGCCGCAAGAATTGTTAGAACAACTGGCCGTAGGCGGACGCATGGTCATACCAGTAGGTACCAGCACGCAAATATTACACTTAATAGAAAAAACTGCCACCGACTATAAACAAACCAAGCTAGAGCCGGTAAAATTTGTACCTTTATTGGGTGGCATCAGTTAATGCGCGTTTTTGTCGGGGTTCTATTTATCTTGCTAACAGCTTGTACAAGCAACCCACCTGCTCCAGTAATAGACCGCATGCCACAAAGCAAACCCCAGCCTCCAGCAATTAAACCAATCAGCAAAAGCACGGACTCAGACAAGGATTGGCGTCCTGATAGCCATATTGTTAAAAAAGGCGATACGCTGTTTGGCCTTGGCTTAGAGTACGGCATAGATTATAAAGAAATTGCCTCCGCCAATAATATTGCACCGCCTTACCCAATTAAAATTGGCCAAAAGTTAGATTTAACTAGCTTTAAAACTAAGCCTGCAGTAGTTGCAGCTGGCAATTCAGTAGATGGTAAAAATGAGGATGGTGTCGTCATTACGCCGATGAAAACTGAGCCAGCGGTAGTGGGTGATACAACAACACCTACTACTAGCGCAGGCGCAGACAAGCTGATTGTTTCTGCAGTAACACCTACACTTAGTGAGCCGAAAGCCATACGCGAACCGTACAGCCTAGAAGCGATGAATCGGACGCCAAGCACTAGTAGCCAACCGAGTACAACAAACACAGTAGCGACTAAACCTGCTGAAACAAAACCAGCAGAAACTGCAAGTATTGTTACCACAGGCGCGGCAGCCACAGGTGATGAATCGATTGCTTGGGCATGGCCAACGCAAGGTAGAATCAGCGCAAACTTTAACGAAGCCACCAATAAAGGTATTGATATTGCAGGTGAAACTGGCCAAGCCATTAAGGCGGCCAGCACTGGTAAAGTAATTTACAGTGGCTCAGATTTGCGCGGCTACGGCAAATTAGTGATTGTTAAGCACAATAAAACCTATTTATCTGTATACGCGCACAACAGTAAAATTGTGGTGAAAGAAGGCCAAAATGTAGTCACTGGACAAAAAATTGCCGAGATGGGCAACACCGATAGCAACACCACAAAACTACATTTTGAAATTCGTCGCTTGGGTAAATCTGTTGACCCAGCTAAGTATTTAAATCAGAATTAGTTTCTAAGCTAGCATTTAATTAGCATATCCAAACTTAAGGGGATTTGTCATGGCCGCACCACTGAAAAAAGAACCGAATAAATATGCAAAAAACGCAGATATAGAAGCCGACACACCTTTAAAAACCATCATTTCTGTCGTGGGAGTCGTACTCATGTTGATTGGTCTTGTGGGTATTGGCTTAGAGTTTTTTAAAGAAGGTGGTTGGCTAAAATCTTCGTTAGCTTGGTTGTTTGAATCCACCACCCGCATGATGTTTATCCCCGTGATCATTTTTGTATTGTGGCTACTAAATCGCATGATGTCGTCTACCAACCCAAACGAGAGCAAAAAAACTGGCAACATCCCGATGTACGCCATGATGGCAGTGGGTGCGTTTTATGTGTATAGATTTGTCACGACTGGCGGCTTGTAAATTTCAATCATCATAAAAAAACCACTCAATGAGTGGCTTTTTTATTAGCTAGTTTATCCTGCAATCTAATCAAACTTTTTTTAGTGTTTCTTTTGTGCTTCGGCCGCGTAATGCTCATGTACCGCCGTCATGTCGCGTTCACGTGCCCATTTAATAATTTCTTCTAGCGCTGCAGCACCAATCTCGCCCACTTGGGTATGAATGCCTGCCTGGTCACGGATAATCAAGATGCCTGGGATTTGCGCCACTTCAAAGTATTCGCTAATTTCAGGATCCGCTTCTGTATCTACCATGCCAAATACGATATCTGGATGATTCTCTGAAACTGCTTTAAATGCGGGTGTAAAAGCCACACAGGGCTCGCACCACGGCGCCCAAAAATCCACAATCACAAAAGCATTGCTTTCTATAGTGGCTTTAAAATTTGCTTTAGTGAGTGCTACAACTGCCATGATTTTGCCTTTAATTGCCATTAATTTTGTTAACGCGTGATTTTAACAGAGCTTGGTATTTAAGTTAAGCACTAAAAATAATATAAATATCTGCCCTGAAAGCCAATATCCATGAGGGCTGCAGGGCATATATTTTTAAGGAGCTTTCGAGGCATAGTGTAAAACAGTTTTCCGCCATATATCCACTTGTTCAGTCTCTAATGCCTTATCTGTCCAAAGTGTAAAGGCAGGTTGATTTATTTTATCACCAGTCAGTCGGTAAAGAATCTCGAATTTTTTAAACACATCATCTTGCATGCCTAACTGTTCATAGGCCAACAACGCAAAAAAATGGCAAGGAATAAAACTAGGTACCATGCTACAGCCCTTCTCGTGAGCCGCAATGGCTTTTTTATAATCCCTAAGCACATAATAGCTATTGCCATGCGCCATTTCATAAAAAACATTGGTAATCGGTGTAAAGCGCTTGGCTTTTTCTATGTAATACAGCGACTCCTCACCTAATCCTGCCGAAGACAATGCAATCGATAGAAATAAAAGCGCCTCGGCATTGTTAGGGTCTAGCGCTACAGCTCGACGTGATTCCGCAATGGATTCATCGCGATTTCTAAGCCAAAGATGCGCCCAGCCTAATATTGAAATAGCATAAGCAGATTTTGGTTCTAGCTCTACAGCACGTTCTGCATACGACAAAGCAAGGTCTAAAACTGCTGGATCATGATTCCATTTTTGCGACCACGATAAATCCAATGACCTCGCTAACCAAGCGTGTGCAGCCGCATAGTTAGAGTCTAAAGCCAATGCTTTGTTATATAGTGCTATTGCTTCACAGGTGGTTTTTTCGGTGTATCTTCTATGCGCGGCAATGGCTTGCAGCAAATAATCATGCGCTTCTATGCTTTTAGTTTCTTGAACGCCAAAAAACGTGGCCTCAGCCCCATCTAGCTTAATTTGCAACATACTAACAATACTTTGCGTAAGCTCATCTTGCAGGGCAAAAATATCTTTCAGTTCACGGTCGAAACGGTCAGACCATATATGTCCGCCGTGTTGCGTATCCACTAATTGTGCCGTCACACGCACTTGATTCCCCGCATATTGCACGCTACCTTCTAACAAGTAACGAACGCCTAATTCTGTTGCGATTTCTTTTGAGGTTTTTGCGGTATTTTTATACGAAAAAGAAGATTGTCTGGAAATAACGAATAAGCCGGACAGCCTTGAGAACATGGCAATCAGGCTATCCACAACACCATCTGTAAAATACTCTTTTGTATTATCAACACCGATATTAGCAAACGGCAATACTGCCAGTGAAGGTCTGTCTTCTATCAGGCGCGGCGCGCTGCTGGTGGCTAGCTCTGGTTTAGCTGACTGACTTTGCCGCAAAGCAATCTCCAGCACGTAGCCGCCTTTGGGGAAGTCAATGCGCACAGCATCTTCTTTGCCACCGTGATTGGCAGATGGCGTATCGTAATACTCGCGCAGCTTGTTGCGAAGCCTTGTGGCCTCTACCCGCACAATCGCGTCTAAACTAGGGTCAAAATCATCTTTGCGGTCAAAGACCTCTAGCGCAATTGTGAAGCCTTTTAATCTACCCGCTTCGCATGCCAAGGTATTGGTGACAAGGTAATCCAAAAAACGCTGTTGACGTGGCGAGCCAGCAAAAAATGGGCTGGCCAACATGGTCGCTAAGCTAGCACGTATTTGGTCTTGTTCTATTTGTGTCCACTGTTGTTCCACAGCTTCCATCCCAGCCTTTGTTATTGTAGTGTAAGTAACGCTATCAATGCCGCGTTACTAACTGTATCTAACTTCTAGCCATCATAACAAAATTTTATATTGTGCATACACATCTGAACGAACATTAATCGAATGTTCTGGATGCCACATAATATGAGGAGATTAAAAATGTTTACACTTAACCAACCTACCATTACCGCAGCAGTTTTTGCAGTATTTTCTTTAACCGCGATCAATGCTAATGCAGAATCTGTTGCAGGGCAAGGCAAGTGTACTTATAAACCAACCGCAGCCAATGTTGCCAATACCGATGGTTACGCCGTGATGTTAAGTGAAACCATTTGCGCCTCTAGTGGCGGCTTTATCGAAGGCGCAACAGTTTCAAATCCAGAAATTGCCAATTTGCACCAAGGCACTGGTGAACATTCTGGCTACTACACCATTACTAACGGTACGGATTCAACCATTGCCAAATGGGCTGGCAACGTAAACACAGTAATGAAAGATGGCAACCCAATGACCAGCTTTAAAGGAAAATGGGAGTATGTAGGCGGTACTGGAAAATATAACAGCGTTAAGGGCAAAGGCGAGTACAACGGCTATTTTACTTCTGCCACAGAATACACCGTGGATTGGAAAGGCCGTAAAGATTAAACAAAACTATTTTTTTGCTTTTCTTTCAAACCACGCAATTCATTATAAACAACGTGGTTTGATTTCCCTAATTAGTTTTTATTTTGCATAAAAGCAGAGGCATATCATGAACACTACCCAAGCTATGGATCAATTTCGCGAATTTTCAAGTTATCCAACACAAACCAGAACGCAAATTCCACCTGCTTCTAGCCAAGCAAAGCTCGATGAAACCATCGCGCACTTACGTGAAGCGGCATGGAAATTTGCCACGCTACCAATGGAAAAGCGTATCGCACTCCTCACAAACATGCAGCAAGGCTATTTAAGCGTTGCAGGCACCATGGTGGAAGCGGGCTGCAAGGCCAAAGGCATCGCGCCAGACTCCAACTTAGCTGCAGAAGAATGGGCGACTAGCGCTTGGGGGGTGGTGCGCCAATTGCGCTTGGTGCGCGAAAGTTTGCAGAGCATAGAAAAAATGGGCGATACGCCGATTGGCAAAATCAAACGCACACCTACTGGCAACTTGGCTGTGCAGGTTTACCCTAATAACGCGATTGATGGCATGTTGTTTAAAGACGTTACCGTGGATGTTTACATGCAGCCTGATGTCACCGAACAAAGTTTAGCAGCCGATCGCGCCAGTTTCTACAAAAAGCCGCATCAAGGAAAAGTGACGCTGGTGCTGGGTGCAGGCAATATTGCCAGCATTGGCTTGATGGATGTTGTTACCAAAATGTTTAACGAAGGCAATGTGTGCATTCTGAAAATGAACCCTGTTAACGCCTACCTTGGCCCTTTTATTGAAGAAGCCTTTAAAGCCGCAATTGAGCAAAACTTTTTAGCCGTGGTATACGGCGCCGCCGAAGTCGGTAGGCATTTGGTGTATCACCCGAAAATTGATGAGGTGCATTTAACAGGCTCAGACAAAACTTACGACCAAATTGTGTGGGGTAATAATGGTGCTGAGGCCGATGAACGCCGCGCGCAAAACCAACCTTTATTACGCAAACCCATTACCGCCGAGCTAGGCAATGTCACGCCGATTATCGTCGTGCCAGGCCCTTACACCGAGAAAGAAATCCGCTTTCAAGCCGAGCAAATTGCCACTGCGTTTACCATGAATGCCTCGTTTATGTGTTGCTCTGCCAAGGTGCTGGTGCTGCCCAAAAATTGGGATGGCAGCGCACGCTTTATGAAAGCTTTGCAAGAAGTTTGCGCAGAAATCCCTACCAGAAACGCCTATTACCCTGGTGCGGAAGACCGCTGGCAAGCCATCATCAAAAGTCGTAGTAATGTCACCAATATTGGCCAAGCTAAATCTGGCGAATTGTCATGGACATTCATTAACGACATCAACCCTGACGATGCCAATGAAGTACTGTTTCAAGAAGAGCCATTTTGCTCTGTCATCACCAGCGTGCAAGTAGGCAACACAGACCCAAAAGCGTTCTTGCAAGCCGCGACTGAATTCGCGAATAATCGGCTGTGGGGGACGCTGAGCGCCACGTTGATTGTGCATCCAAAATCACTAAAAGACGCCAGTACTAATGCTGCGTTTGAACAAACTATCGACGAACTTAAATATGGTGCAATTACCGTCAACACTTTTATTGGCTTACTATTCTGCACTGGCGCGCCTTGGGGCGCATATCCAGATTCAACCTCCAGAGACATTCAAAGCGGTAACGGCTTTGTGCATAACACCAATTTTCTGGAAGGTATTGAAAAATCTGTGTTACGCGCGCCGCTGTTTGCCTTCCCCAAACCCGCTTGGTTTGCTAGCCATAAAAAAGCTAAAGTGGTCACGCAAAAATTAGTGGCGATGGAAGAAAATGCAAGTTGGGCAAAAGTGCCAGGTATTGTTTTTACAGCAATGCAAGGTTAAAAGTCAAAAAAAGATGCTCTGTAGCCCAATATCCATGGCGCTCTCAGGGCATCTGTTTTTAGTTACTATTAAGCTTTAATTGGTTTATCCCAAACACCTTCAAAAAACAACTCACTTAGCGGTTTACGTTTACGCTCAGCAAGTTCGCGGGCTTTTAAGTCATCTGGTAGGTTGTTCGCATCCCCCTCGTAGCCAACAGCAAGCATCGCCATCGGCGTAAATTGTGCAGGAATATTGAATTTTTCGCGCGCTTTATCAGCATTAAAGCCGCCCATTTGATGCGCGCTCAAACCCAACTCAATCGCTTGCAAGCACAAGTTTTCCGCTGCGGCGCCAGTGTCATATTGCCCCCAGCGGTTTTCTTTCTGGTTATGCCCAAACAATGTATCTGCACAAACCAGCATTAAAACTGGTACGTTTTTAACCCAAGTTTGGTTGCTAGGTGCCAAGCAGTCAAAAGCTAGCTGCCAACTTACAGCATCGGTGTTTTTATCCCATACAATGAAGCGCCAAGGCTCATCACCAAAGCATGAGGGTGCCCAGCGGGCAGCTTCTAGCAAGGCAATAATTTGTTCGGGGCTGACTGGCTTGCTGGCGTCAAAAGCGCGCGGGCTCCAACGGTTAGCAATCAGTTCGCTAATGGGCTGTTGGGTGATAGCAGTTTTTTGCATGGCATTTGTCTTTCAAGCGTTCAAAAATGGATAATCAGTGTAACCTTTTTCGGTGCCACCATAGAACGATTTTGAATCCGCTTCGTTTAATGGCGCATCAATTTTGTAACGCTCAACCAAATCTGGGTTGGCAATAAACGGCACACCGTAAGCAATCGCATCGGCGTGGCCGCTGGCAATAGCCGCATTTCCACGCGCTTTGTCGTAGCCTAAATTAGCCATATACGCACCCTTATACAATTTACGCATTTCTACAAAATCAAATGCATCCGCCTTGCCACCACCATGAATACCACCTTCAACCACGTGCAAATAAGCTAAATTAAATTGATTTAACTCAGTGACTACATAATTAAACAAGGCCTGCGGATTGCTGTCATGCATATCATTGAATGGATTCACGGGTGAGATACGCAAGCCAGTTTTATCGGCGCCTGCAACGCTCACAACAGCTTTAGTCACTTCCATCAGCAAGCGCGCGCGATTTTCAAAACTGCCACCGTAGTTGTCAGTGCGCTGGTTACTGCCATCGCGCAGAAACTGGTCTAACAAATAGCCATTGGCGGCATGAATTTCCACACCGTCAAAGCCTGTACTTAGCGCGCACTTTGTTGCGTGCACATACTCTTGCACAATTGCTGGCAGTTCGCACGCATCTAACGTGCGCGGCTCTACATAATCAACCAAGCCCTTGTAAGTAAATGCTTTACCTGCAGGCTTAATGGCAGAAGGCGCTACAGGTAACGCATCATTTGGCAACAAACTTGGGTGCGAAATACGCCCCACATGCCAAAGTTGCAATACGATTTTTCCACCTTTCGCATGCACTGCGTCCACAACTTTCTTCCAACCAGCGGTTTGCGCATCTGTGTAAATACCCGGCAACGCGGGATAGCCGTGTGCCATTTCAGAAATCGGCGTCGCTTCTGTCACGATTAAGCCAGCGGTTGCACGCTGCGCATAGTAAGTCACGTTTAAATCATGTGGCACACCGCCCTCACCTGCACGATTTCTGGTGAGTGGTGCCATGACCATGCGGTTTTTTAAGCTAATTGCACCTAATTTTACGGGACTGAATAAATCTAATGCCATGTGATACTCCTGGTAAATTTTAAAAAAATATTTGAAGCGAATTTATTTAGGCTGGATTATTTGATAAGACTTATTTAACCGGGCCGCTAGCTGGCAATTTCACACCTTCTATCAGCAGGGTAATTTCAATGTCGTCGCCTACCGATGCATTGGGTTTAATGCCCCAACCAAAGCCAAAATCGCTGGCTTTTAAGCTGGTTTTAGCCTCAAAACCTGTGCGATAGCCACCCCACGGGTCTATGCCAAAGCCCAGCACTTTAAACGGAAAGGTGATTTCTTTGGCCACGCCGTGCATCGTGAGCACGCCTGTCATCACGCCCTCGGTGTTAGATGCGGCCTCAATTTTTTTACTAATAAAAGTCATGCTGGCAAATTTTTCAGCATCTAAATAATCCGCCTCTTTAATATGTTTATCACGTTTGGCGTGGCTACTATTGACGCTGAGCATATTAATTTTAGCTTCTACTGACGAATTAGCTAGATTTTCACTATCGATTAAAATTTTGCCAGTTATGTCGCTAAAAGTACCTGATGTTTTGCTGACCACATGGCGCACACTCCAATTAGCAAAACTATGTGAATCATCAATTCGGTAAGCTTCTGGTGCTGCAAATGCATGGCTGCTAACCAATACCAGAGCGGACTTCAAGGCGATTATTTTTAATGTTTTAAACATATTAGCTCCCAATTATGATAATTTTTTGTTTACTCTTAATTGACATCTAGATGAACTCACAAATTGACATCTGCGTGCTGGAGTTGTTCATAAAAATATATTGCCTCGTGCTAATATTAGGTCAAGGTTTGAATTTTTCAAGTAGCAATGTTGTCGCAATATTGGCCGCCACACGAATGAACCGTTTTTAGCAAACATGTGGCGAATTAAATGATAAGAACCAATGAAAAATAACGAAAAAATAACCATGCAAACTGTCTTAAAAGCCATAGTTGGTAGCACGTCTCAAGTTATTTTAGGCAAGCAAACACAAGTTAAGTTAAGCTTGGCCTGTTTGCTTTCTGGCGGGCATTTACTGATAGAAGATTTGCCTGGTATGGGCAAAACTACGCTGGCGCATACGCTGGCACAAGTGTTAGGCCTCCATTTCAGACGTAGCCAATTTACTAGCGATTTGCTGCCCGCAGATATTATTGGCGTATCGGTATATGACCGTGCCACTTCAGCGTTTCAATTTCACCCAGGGCCAGTGTTTACTAATGTGCTTTTGGCAGATGAAATCAATCGCGCCACGCCCAAAACGCAAAGTGCTCTATTAGAGGCAATGGAAGAACAGCAAATTACCATTGATGGCGAAACACACGCGCTACCTAAGCCATTCTTTGTGATTGCCACGCAAAACCCCAAACATCATATCGGCACCTTCCCCTTGCCAGAATCGCAGCTAGACCGCTTTTTGATGCGTGTCACATTAGGCTACCCCGACGCACAATCTGAACGCGCTTTGCTGAAAAATCAGGCAGGCCGCCACTCAATGACAGGTGCATTGATTAAACCAGTATGTGATGTCAACACGCTGATCTCACTGCAACAAGCGGTCAGAAATGTGCACGTGTCAGATCAATTATTAGACTACCTGCAAGATTTAATCTTATACACACGCACGCAATTTAGCACAGGACTGTCTCCTCGGGCTGGATTGGGCTTAAGGTTATGCGCACAAGCATGGGCGCTGCTTGAGGGGCGCGATTTTGTTATTCCAGAAGACGTGCAAGCAGTATTTGCCAGCGTGGTATCACATCGTTTAGCTGCTGAAAATAGCGAAATTTCCAAGCAAATACTTGAGCGCGTGGCGATTCGCTAAATCCTAAATGGCGAGTGTTAGTTTATTTAAACCACGCTACTTTACGGCTGACTACTGGAAAAAGTGGTTCCGAGTCGCCAGCAGTCACGACAATATTGCCACGCTAAACCCGCGCCAAATCTACATTCTGCCAACACGCTGGGGCATTTTGTATGCTGTCATGCTGATTTTGTTGCTAGTGGGCTCGATTAATTACGCCATCAGCCTAGGTTACTACGTCACGTTCTTGCTAGCATCCCTTGGCAACATGGCCATGCTGCACACATGGCGCAATTTAGTGCATCTGCAAATCACCACACTGCCAGCCAGCACAGTATTTGCTGGTGAAGTCTTACAGATGCAATTACAAATTGCAGACACAAAAAACCGTGCACGCTATGCGATTGCCGCACAGTTTGAAGACAACACAGTGGTTAGAGAGGATATTGCAGCCTATGGCAGCCAAACTTTTTTAGTGCCATTACAGACCCAGCAACGTGGCTGGCAAACATTACCGCGCATCAAGCTGTACACCGAATTTCCACTGATGCTGTTTCACGCGTGGGCTTATGTACAAAACCCACAGCAAGTATTGGTTTACCCCAAACCAAGTGCTGGCAGCACCTCCCCACCGCTTTCGAATATTGGACAAACTGGAGGCAAAAATCATGTCGCAAGAGGTGATGAAGATTTTGATGGCCATAAGACTTACCAAATAGGCGATGCGCCAAGCCGTGTCGATTGGAAGGCTTCGAGCAAAGGCGTTGGCATGCTAAGCAAGCAATATAGCGGCGACGGCAGCGCTATCTTACTGTTAGATTGGGCACAAACCAGTGACTTAGCATTCGAAGCACGCATTTCACAGCTGACTCGATGGGTAATTGATGCGCACGCGGCGCAACAGCATTTTGGCTTAAGACTACCCCGTTTAACGCTTCCACCAAATAATACAGAAACACATTACCATGAAGCGCTAAAAGCATTGGCGTTGTTAGACTAATCCAATGAAAGTTATGCCAAAAGCCAGCCTTAAAAACACACTCAGTCCTACAAATTTGCTTAACAAGCAACACTTATATTGGCTGCTAGCCAGTTTGGCGCTTATCTTGGCCATACACACGCCAAACCTGCCCATTTGGGTCACTGCTAGCTGCGGGCTATTTGGTGCTTGGCGCTACTTTGCGGTTAACCAACCCTTGCTGATGCCTAATCGCTGGCTGTTGATGCTGTTATCGTTGCTGGTAGGCTTAGCGGTGTTACTCAGTTTTAAAGGGCAATTTGGGCGTGATGCCAGCTTAAGTTTATTAGTGCTGATGACCGTGCTAAAGCTGCTAGAAACCCGTTTCATCCGTGACTATATATTCACGGTGGTGCTGGCCTACTTTTTAATCGGCAATTTGTTTTTGTTTAACCAAAGCATGCTCACTTTTGCTTTGAGTATTCCGCCGCTTATTTTGCTTACCGCCACATTGATTCATGTCAGCCTTAAATCACCACAAAATTGGCAATTTTTACTCAAGTTGGCAGGCAAATTGTTGCTGCAATCTGTGCCTGTGATGCTGATTCTATTTGTCCTGTTTCCGCGTATTCCTGGTCCCCTGTGGGGCATTCCGCAAGACGCTTACAGCGGTATGTCGGGCTTAGGTGACAATCTAAAATTTGGCAATATTAGCAATCTTACGTTAAACAGCAGCGTTGCATTTCGCGTGCAATTTAAGGGCAAGTTGCCACCTAACAATCAGCTGTATTGGCGCGGGCCAGTGTTGTGGCACCAAAATGGCAACGAGTGGCTAATGCCTAGCAAGCGCATAGGCTTGCGTAACGAGATATTAGCAACGACTGGCACTGCGTTCGATTATACTATTACGCTAGAGCCACATAACCGCAACTGGTTGCTACTGTTAGACATGCCCACATTAGCCCCTGCAGGCGGCAATTTTACTCACGATTACTCTGCAGTCAGCAACCAACCTGTGCGCAAGCGCATCCGTTACAGCGCCAGCTCGCATACCAATTACCAGTTAGGCACAGCACTTGGCGAACGCGAGCAAGTGCTTAGCCTACAACTCACCGAAGGTGAAAACCCGCGTACGTTTGAATTGGTGAAATCATGGCAAAGTCTGTCAGCCGAGCAAAAAATTAACAAAGCACTTCAAATGTTTCGTGAACAACCTTTCATTTACACCCTGCGACCGCCTATTTTGCGTGAGAACCCAATTGATGAATTTTTATTCGACACCAAGCGTGGCTTTTGCGAGCATTACGCTACCAGCTTTGTTTATTTAATGCGAGCTGCAGGTCTGCCAGCGCGGATTGTCACAGGCTATCAAGGCGGCGAGTTAAACCCCAACGGCAACTACTTAATCGTGCGCCAGAGCGACGCCCATGCGTGGGCCGAAGTATCGTTACAAGGCCAAGGTTGGGTGCGTGTCGACCCGACTGCTGCAGTGTCGCCAGAGCGCATAGAACAAGGCATTAGCGAGGCACTACGCGACAGCGATGAGCTGCCTTTGCTAGCAAGAGGCGATTACCCGCTACTTAGAAAAGCATTTTTAAATTTTGACAGTATTAACAATAGTTGGAATCAATGGGTGCTGGGCTATGATGATAAAAAACAGCTAGAATTTTTAAACCAGTTGACTGGCAAAAAATTAGGCTTGTCTGACTTGGTGTTTTGGATGACAGGCGCGATTGTGTTGGTGATGCTAGCCACCAGCTACTTTTTGTTTAGGCAAGTTAAAGCCAAGCTTAACCCAGCACAGCAGGTTTACCAACAATATTTACGCAAGTTAAAGCGCGTAAACTTGCAACCCAATACAGGAGAAGGTGCGCTAGACTTTGCCAGCCGTGCTGCACAATCGTTGCCGAGCTATCAACAGCAAATTTTGCAGATTGCCAGCAGTTATAATGCGCTGCAATATAGTGAGCAATCTAATGATGGAGTACAGTCAGATATATTGAAACAACTGGAATCTCTAGTAGCGCAACTGAATATTAAAAAGCCGTAATATTAAACGCGTAAAATAGAAAACCGTGGCCTCTGATAATCATATGGATATTGCATTTATGCAGCAAGCGCTGGCGTTAGCAAGCTCGGCTGCGAGCAATGGCGAGGTGCCTGTAGGCGCTATCGTAGTAAAAGATGGTGAAATTATTGGCCGCGGTGGAAATGCGCCGATTGAACTGCATGACCCCTCTGCACATGCTGAGATACAAGCCTTGCGTCAGGCTGCTGCGCATTTAGGTAATTACAGGCTTGTTGATTGCACACTGTATGTCACGCTAGAGCCCTGTGCTATGTGTGCAGGGGCAATACAGCATGCGCGCATTGCCAAGCTGGTATATGGTGCTAGCGACCCAAAGACAGGTGCTTGCGGCAGTGTGATTAACTTAATGGCAGAGCCTAAACTCAATCATCACTGCGAAGTGGTGGGTGGGGTGATGGCAGTAGAATGTGGCACGATTTTATCTACATTTTTTAAACAGCGTAGATTAAACAATACCCAATAAAAAACCCGCTACTGCGGGGTTTTTTATAGATTTATAGCGCTTAAAACTTAATCGTTACCGCCCATTAAACCCATCAGCAACTGCAACAAGCTAGTAAACAGGTTATAAATACTCATATACAAGCTTAGCGTTGCCATGATGTAATTGGTTTCGCCGCCCGTCACAATACGGCTAACGTCATACAAAATAAAGCCTGAGAACAACAGCACACCCACGCCTGAAAGCGCTAGGGTCATGGCTGGAATTTGTAAAAAGATGTTAGCCAGCGATGCGACAATCAACAAAATAATACCCACCAGCAAGAATTTACCCATGAAGCTAAAGTCTTTTTTGGTGGTCGTTGCGATACCCGCCATCGTCATTAAAATGACACCCGTCCCACCGGCTGCTAAGCCAACAATTTGGCCGCCGTTACTTAGGTTTAATGCATGCTGCAAAATAGGCCCAAGCAACAAGCCCAACACAAAAGTTAAACCAAGCAATAACACCACGCCGATACTGCTGTTGCGGTTAGCCGAAATCGCTGCAAACATGCCAAACAACACGGCCATGGCGCCGATTGCAAACATAAACGGGTGCAAAGCCGCAAATGCAAAATTCATTTTCATGCCGACCATTGCACCAATCACGGTTGGAATCATGGTGAGGCCAAGCATGGCGTAAGTGTTGCGTAGCACTTTATTTTGCGTAGCAAGCGATCCTTCACGACCTAATACTTGAATATCATCTAACATTTTATTTCCTTATAAAACCTTGCCAAATGGCAACACTTCTAAGATAGCGACAAACAGTAAAAGTTTCAAGTGAAATTATTGTGAAAGCATGCCTTAAAACACATGTTTTATTTGCAATTGCAAGGCCTGTAAACCCTTATATTCATTAGCATCCAGTACGTATGCTGCAACAATATTTTCTGGTAAATTTTCTGCATAATTAAAATAAATCGCGTCATATCTCTTTTTATCAGCGTGTGTACTGTCTTTCTCTAGAATGAGTTTTGAGTGCTTTTCGCCCAAAATACGCTGATTGATGACTTTGAAATTATCGCTAAAAACTGGCTGCGTAAAGCCTTGACCCCATACACCAGAAGCTAATATATTTGCGGTTTGCAGGTTCATATCCTGCACTTCTAAATGACCATCTGTTTCTAAAGTCGCCTGTAAATCTGCTTCTGTAAGCAAGCTTCGTGTCACCGCTTCAAATGCAGTTTGAAACGCTGCAAAATCAGCTTCGCGTATTGTCAAACCTGCAGCCATGGCGTGACCGCCGAACTTCAAAATTAAGTCGGGGTGTTGTTTAGTGACCAAGTCTAGAGCATCACGCAAGTGCAAGCTGGCAATTGAGCGGCCAGAACCTTTCAACAGTCGTCCATCTTTTGTATCTTGACCCGCATCAGCAAATACCAAAGTTGGCCGATGGTATTTTTCTTTTATCCTAGAGGCCAAAATACCAATCACACCTTGGTGATAATCGGCGCTATAAATGCTTAAGCTATATTGATTAGCCACTTCAATATTTTCCAATGTGCTTAATGCGGTATCTTGCATATCTGCCTCAATATTGCGACGCTCCAAATTCAGATCATGTAATGTTTGCGCTTTTTGCATCGCATCCGCCTCAGTTTCAGCAAGTAAGCAGGCGATACCAATACGCATATCATCTAGCCTACCTGCGGCATTGAGGCGCGGCCCGACATAAAAACCCAAATCTTGTGCAGTGACTTTTTCTGGTGCTTTTCCCGCAATTTTTAGCAGTGCAGTAATGCCTGCACAACATGCACCCGCACGAATCCTCCGTAACCCTTGTTCTACAAGGATACGGTTATTGGCGTCAAGCTTCACCAAATCTGCCACCGTGCCCAACGCAACCAAATCGAGTAACTCCGTCAAATTTGGCTCGGCTAAACTATGCTCAGTTTTTTTGGCAAAAACACCACGGCTTCTTAACTCTGCCCGTAGTGCCAGCAACACATAAAACATCACACCCACACCCGCTAAGTTTTTGCTTGGAAAATCGCACCCTTGCTGATTTGGATTCACAATACAGGCAGCGTCAGGGGTAGTTTCTGCTGGCAAATGGTGGTCGGTAATCAGCACTTGTAAGCCCAATAAATTTGCAGCTGCCACGCCATCCACACTGGCAATACCATTATCAACGGTGATTAAAATATCTGGTTTTAACGTGTTTGCTAGCGCTACAATTTCTGGCGTTAACCCATAGCCATATTCAAAGCGATTGGGTACCAAAAAAGCCACATCGGCGCCCATACTTCGCAAGCCTTTTACTGCCACAGCCGTGGCGGTAGCACCATCGGCATCGTAATCGCCAATCACCAGTAGTTTTTTATTGGCTGCAATCGCGTCAGCCAGCAGCTTAGCCATGGTTAAATTATGACTGAGCTGCTCTGGCGGGATAATGCCACTCAAGGAAGTCTCTAGCTCACTTTTCGTCAACACGCCACGTGCTGCATATAGCCTAGCCAGTAGCGGATGCGTGCCATCCGCAATCAATTCGCTGACAACTTTTTCATCAAAAACACGCTGTCTAATTTGCATATTAACCCTGCCCACCGCCATAGCACCAAATACTGTTTACTGCCGGCAAACCTTTAGTCTCGCGCATTTGATTGATGGGGTGTGCAAACAGCAGCATTTGCAGTTCATTAGTAAAACTTGCCCATTTGATTGCACCCTCGCCCGTGGGTAGAAATGCACTGATGTCTTTATTGACAGCATTTTCTGCCAGGCTTGTTTCAATGTTGGGGTTAGATAACAACTTTAAAAACCATTGATTTTCATGCCAAAAAAAACTTAAATTATCCGCCTCAAAGTGCTTATTTAATGTGCCTGTCAGGGCGCTTATTTCTTCAACCTCCAAAGGTAATGGCACTGGTGCTGCCAAACTGAAAGTATCGCGCTGCAACACCAAATGCACAGGCGCTGCATATAGCCAATAGCCGCTGCTTGCGTCATTTCCAAGCTGCCGCCAAGCTAACGCTGCATTCACCAGTTTGGGTTGGAGCAGTTGTTTAATAAAGGAAAGCATGTAGCTATTTTAGCATTGATGCTACCAGCTTACTCCCAATAAAAAAGCCACCTTGCGGTGGCTTTTCTACTTACCTAGCTATTACCAGTACTTACGGTCGTTATGTTTATGATGACCATTCTTATGACCACGACCTTTATTGTCGTTATAGCGTGCTGGTTGATACACCACGGCTGGTCTGTAAACCACATTCGTCACATAACCATTTGGCCTTACTTCAACGTGTACAGGAATATAACGGCCTGGATCTTGATCTGTTACTGTCGAATATTGACGACCGTTATACTCGTAACTCACTAAATAACCCGCAGGCACTTGGTGCCAATTATCCACCGTCACACAGCTTTCTACTGGGCGTGTTTCCACACGCTCACGCCCACGGCTATCACGACCATTATTATCATAACGGTCACCAATGACCGCACCTAAGCCAGCACCAAGTGCCGCCGTTGCAATACGACCATTCCCGCCACCAAATCGGCTACCAACTAAACCACCCGCTACACCACCAATAATGGCACCTGTGTTAGAGCGTTGTGGCGCTTCGTAATAACTTTCACGCACATATTCTGTACGACATTCTTGACGTGGTGTATTCACACGTTCAAATTGTGGCGTAACCGCTGTTACACGACCGCGGTCTTCATAAGCATCTTCATGGCCTGCTAACGCAGGTGCAGAAACTGTCGCAGCAATTAAACCAATCAATAATGTTTGACGCATTTTAAATCTCCTTGGGTTGTCTGCTTTTTATTGCAGCAGATGTGCCTAAAACGAGCCTAAATTGACTTTGCCGACTAAGCGCTTCAGATTAATGATTTTACTTAGTTGGTGTCATATCGATTTTTTGTAAGCAAACTTCATCCTGAACGACTAAACATCAAGCTTTGATGGCTAGAAGCCATTGATTATTCACTCTGTGACTTGATATTTTCACTGTGTGACTTGAGTTACTGTAGCAAGTTTTTAAGCGCCTATACTGGCAACACATGCTGCAATAGGCAGAAATTTTCGGAGAAGTGCCATGAAACATATCAGACAAGTATTTGCTGTAACTGCGCTCACTTTTAGCTGCGTTAGTTATGCTGCCGAGATGGATAAAATGGGTGAACAGAAGCCAGAAGTCGAGCGCACAAAAATAAGTCAAGTCGAAGCACTTAAGCAGATTGAAAGTAAAGGCTGTGATTTAAGTAACAAGGATGCAGGTTATCTAATCTTTAACGGGCTAGATTTACGCCACTGTAATTTAGAAAACGTCGGTTTTTTTGGCGCCGAGCTGATGGGTGCTAATTTAAGCGGGACCAATATGAAAAACAGCTATTTAAACTTGGCCAGATTAGAAAATGCCAATTTAAGCAAAGCAAATTTAACTAACGCCACTATCTTTCAGGCAATTTTTGACAAAACTAACTTTGCTGGTGCCAACCTCACCAACGCGCGCATGATAGGCACGTTGGGTAACGTAGACATGAGTAATGCCACCATTAAAAGTGGTCGCTTTGGTTTAGATATTGGCAATCAGCCCATGGGGGCCATGCGCTTTGATGCGATTGGCGGCAATTTCTCAAACACCAACTTCGAAGGCGCAGACATTAATCGTAGCAACTTTAGGTTTGCCAATTTGCGCGGAGCGAACTTTCGCAATGCCGATTTGTTTCGTGCCGACTTTAGTAAGGCTGATTTAACAGGCGCAGATATTACTGGCGCCAAAATGGGCGAAGCGGTGCTAGATGAAACAATTATGACCGATGTAGAGGGCTTAGAAGCAATTAAAGGTTATGACGAGGCAAAAGGCAAATGCATCAATTGCACTGTTGTCGCTACAACGCCCACAAATGAGGTGGCGCCAGAATTAAAGAAGTTAAGTAGGTTAGATTTAATCAATGGCGAAAACCCTGCCAAAAACCTATGCTGGCAGGGTGCCAGATTTTAACTATTACCTCTCTCAACTACTGGCTAATTTCTCCAGCTTCGCGCGGTCACTAATCTCCACATGGCCGCGCCCAAGCGCCACCCAGCCTTTTTGCTCAAAACGTTTTAGCTGGCGGCTGACCACCTCACGCGCCGTACCCAGCTCATCGGCAATTAACTGATGCGTACGATTAATCGTCTCTGTGCCGGCGTCTAGTAACAGCTTGGCCAAACGCGCATCTAGGCTGTGAAATGCCACCTCGTCTAACAATACAATTAAATCACTAATCAGTGCGCCATAATTGGTCATCACAAAAGTACGAAACACTTTTGAATCTATCATCAGCTGATTAAAAGCAGACGATGGAATAATCACATCTCGAATCGGCTGCTCGACTATTGTGGATGCAGGATAATTGCTGTTACCTAATAAACAAGTGGTGGTAATAACGCAAGTTTCGCCAGCTGCTACGCGATACAGCAAAATCTCGCGCCCGGATGACGACATTTTGTATACCCGCGATTGACCTGCAAGCCGCATCACATAAGCCCCGCAGGCACCGCCTTCTCGATAGCCAATGGTGCCGATTGGCGCCTCTACAATGCGTGCAGATTTGCTTAAAATCTCACGCGCACTTGACTCTAAGGCCAATAGTGGTGGGAAATGCTGAAGCCAATTTAAATCGTCCAATTTCTGCTCCCCAAATAACTTATTTTTTTTACATATATCAACTTATATTTATTAATCAAGCCCGCTTGTTGAAAAGGCGCACTTGCAACATTTCAAACCATGCCTAATCAGCAATCAAACGCTTTACCATTTCTAACCCAAAACCGACGCCAAAACCGTTCACATCACTCTGCACTGCACCTAAACCACCTTTGCGGTTAGTGCTGGACAAATCGGCATGACACCAAGCCACATCATTTTCGATAAATTTACCCATGAAACGCGTAGCATGCATGTGGTCACCACCACCCTCTAAGGTACATTGTTTAATGTCGGCAATATCACTATCTAAGTCGCTATCCATATCCTCTTCATATGGAAAAGCGACAATACGCTCACCAGCTGCAGCGCCTGCACCCATTGCCTTGCAAGCCAACTCTGCACGATTTGCAATGACCCCACTCATGCGATCGGTCACCGCAACCGCCATGCTACCAGTGAGTGTCGCATAATCTAAAATCACATCAGGCCTTTGTCTGCTTGCCAAAGTCAACGTATCTGCCAACACCATGCGGCCTTCCGCATCAGTATGCACAATCTCAATGGTCATGCCATTGAGTGCAGTCACCACATCGTTTTGTTTATAGGCCAATGGACCAATATGATTTTGCGCAATTGCCAGCCAACAATCCAATTTTACGGGTAATTGTTGCTGTGTTGCTGCCAGCAGAACACCCAGTGCAACCGCGCTGCCGTTCATGTCTTCATGCATGCCTTGCATATATTTAGCTGGTTTTAGATTGTGCCCACCTGTATCAAAACAAATGCCTTTGCCGACTAAAGCAATATGTTTTTTGACTTTTTTTGGCTGGTAAGTCAGATGAACAATCGCCGCATCCATCGGTTCGCTGCCTTGACCCACGGCGTAAAACGCACCCGCACCCATTTTTTTCAAGGTCGGCATATCAAACTCTTCCCATGCCCACCCGTGTTCTTTAGCGAGCTTTTTTACTTTCTCACGATAAATCGTTGGTGTTAGCTCATTAGGTGGCAGCATAGTTAGGCTACGACACAGCGTGTTGCCGGCCACACGGGCATTCACATAACCGTAATCGTGATTGGCCTTGTGACCATAAATACTGATAGTTTTTAGTGGTTTAGATTTGTTGTCATGCTTATTTTTGGCACCTTTGCGGCTAGGTAGCTCAGCCGCATTTACCGTCACCACATAATAAGCGGCACAGGCATTGGCCTCGCGCTCGGCATCCGAACCAAACACACAAATGGCTAAAGCTTCAGGCTTTTCATCCAGCAAAGGCTTAACTGCTTTGCGCAGCAAGCTATGCTTTTGAAACATAGTCAGCGTTTCATCCAAAATGACAAAACTGCCCATACTGCCGTTAGGCAATTCGCAAGTCACTGGGCTCTTATTTAATTCTTTAAATTTGCCTTGACTACGCATCAGTTTATTACTGAGGATTTCAGCAAAAGGATGGTTATTTTCTACTTTTTCATTCAGCGCAAAAAGTATGTGCTTTTCTGAAATTAACATATTTTCGCTGTAAATCGCTGTATTTTGTGATAATTTTAACGACATTTATTAACCTTTAACTCTTATATAAAATCTAAGACAACATTAGCAAATCTATAGTTTTTTGTGTTTAAGCACCCTATTTTAACTTGACCAAAATGCCTAAAAAAGCCACACTACTACCTTTAATAGCGGCACCAAGTAATAGCAATACTTTATAGAACATTCATTTTCACGTTTAGTTGCAGCACCTAAAAACCGGCGCCTAAAAACCAAAGTATAACTATTCGAATTATACGCGCAGCAAACGAACTGTTGTTAGAACGCGCAATTGCGCGCAACGGAGAAATCTCACGCATGGCAATAAATCAGCAAGTTGGCTTAACTGAAACAGACGCACAAGAGACACAAGAATGGCTTGACGCCCTGCTGTCTGTCATTGAAAACGAAGGTACAGAACGCGCCCA
The DNA here is from genome assembly GCA_011391175.1 of Methylophilaceae bacterium. Lineage (GTDB taxonomy): Bacteria > Pseudomonadota > Gammaproteobacteria > Burkholderiales > Methylophilaceae > Methylotenera_A. Next base: position 44,713 of record JAABQZ010000007.1, read on the forward strand.
CTTTTTACTTGAGGCAATGATTGATACTGCACGCCGCTCTGGCAGCAACTTGCCTTACAATGCAACAACCGCCTACCTAAACACCATTCCCACCCACTTGCAGCAACGCTTACCGGGCGACCCAGAAATGGAGCGCCGTGTGCGCGCTCTAATACGCTGGAATGCGATTATGACTGTGTTGCGCGCCAACGAAAAATCACCTGGCGTGGGTGGTCATATTGCCAGTTTTCAGTCCGCCGCTACCTTGTATGACACAGGCTTTAACTATTTCTTCCGTGCGCCAAATGAGAATTTTGGCGGTGACTGCATCTATTTTCAGGGACACTCTTCACCCGGTGTCTATGCCCGCGCTTTCTTAGAAGGCCGTTTTACTGAAGAACAAATGGACAACTTCCGTCAAGAGACTGGCGGTAATGGCTTATCAAGTTACCCGCACCCTTGGTTAATGCCAGATTTTTGGCAGTTTCCAACTGTGTCTATGGGCTTAGGCCCTTTGGCAGGCATTTACCAAGCACGCTTTTTAAAATACATGCACAACCGCGGTATTGCAGATACGAGTGATCGTAAAGTTTGGGTGTTCTGCGGCGATGGTGAAATGGATGAGCCTGAATCGCAAGGTGCGATTTCATTGGCCGCACGTGAAGGTCTAGACAACTTAATTTTTGTCATCAACTGCAACTTACAGCGCTTAGATGGCCCAGTACGCGGCAATGGCAAAATTATTCAAGAGCTGGAGTCTAACTTCCGCGGTGCGGGCTGGAATGCCATTAAAGTGGTGTGGGGTTCATATTGGGATCCGCTATTGGCAATGGATAAGGATGGCTTGCTTAAAAAACGCATGGAAGAATGCGTGGATGGTGAATACCAAAACTTTAAAGCTAAAGGTGGCGCTTACACGCGCGAGCACTTCTTTGGTAAATATCCAGAATTAAAAGAAATGGTGGCGGCGATGTCTGACCAAGACATTTGGCGCCTCAATCGTGGTGGACACGATCCGCATAAAGTCTACGCAGCCTACCATGCAGCAGTAAATCACAAAGGCCAGCCGACTGTGATTTTAGCCAAAACAGTAAAAGGCTACGGCATGGGCGAAGCAGGCGAAGGCCAAAACATCACCCATCAGCAAAAAAGCATGGATATTGAATCGCTGAAAAAATTCCGCGATCGTTTTGACTTGCCGTTAACTGACGAACAAGTTGAAAACTTATCGTTCTACAAACCAGCTGATGACAGCCCAGAAATGAAGTATATGGCGGAACGTCGTGATGCCATGGGTGGCTTTGTGCCACAACGTCGTCGCAAAGGTAACGATCTTAAAGTGCCAGATTTAGCTGCTTTTGACAACATGCTCACCGCCACGGGTGAGCGTGAAATCTCGACCACCATGGCATTTGTGCGTATTTTATCGACACTGGTGCGCGATAAAGAAATTGGCAAGTACATCGTACCGATTGTGCCAGACGAGGCGCGTACTTTTGGCATGGAAGGCATGTTCCGTCAATTGGGTATTTACTCATCTGTTGGTCAGTTGTACGAGCCAATGGACTCTGACCAAGTGATGTATTACAAAGAATCAAAAACTGGCCAGATTTTAGAAGAAGGCATTAACGAAGCGGGCTCGTTCGCAAGCTGGCTAGCCGCCGCGACTTCATACAGCGTCACCGGCACGCAAATGATCCCGTTCTATATTTATTACTCAATGTTTGGTTTCCAACGTATTGGTGACTTGGCTTGGATGGCGGGTGATAGTCGTGCACGTGGTTTCTTGCTGGGTGCAACCGCAGGCAGAACCACACTCAATGGTGAAGGCTTACAGCACGAAGATGGTCACAGTCATTTGATGTCGGCCCTGATACCAAACTGCGTTTCTTACGACCCAACGTTTTCTTATGAATTAGCCGTCATTATTCAAGAAGGTTTGCGTCGCATGGTGCAAAACCAAGAGGATGTGTATTACTACATCACCTTGATGAACGAGAATTACACCCACCCAGAAATGCCAAAAGGCGCTGAGGCTGGAATCCTAAAAGGTATGTACAACTTTAGTAAATCTAAAGCTAAAGGCGAAAAAGTGCAACTGATGGGCAGTGGCGTGATTTTGCGTGAAGTGATTGCGGCAGCCGAATTGCTAGAAAAAGACTGGGGCGTATCAGCCGATGTGTGGAGCGCAACCAGCTTCACAGAGTTGCGCCGTGAAGGATTAGATTGCGAACGCTGGAATATGCTGAACCCAGAAAAACCACAAAGACTGAGCTATGTTGCACAATGCTTAAAAGATGCGGCTGGCCCAGTGATTGCCTCGACCGACTACATGAAAAGCTTTGCCGAGCAAATTGCACGCTTTGTGCCAAACAATTTTGTGGCATTGGGTACTGATGGTTATGGCCGCTCTGATAGTCGCGAAGCGTTGCGCGACTTTTTTGAGGTGAATCGCTACTATGTGGTGGTAGCCGCATTAAAAGCGCTGAGCGATGAAGGAAAATTGCCCGCCGCTAAAGTAGCTGAAGCGGTTAAAAAATATAAATTAAACAGCAACAAACCAAACCCGACCAGCATTTAAACACATGGCATTTAAGGGCATTTAAACATGGCATTAAAAGACGTCCTCGTCCCCGATATTGGTAATTTCGACTCCGTCGATGTAATTGAGCTATTAGTCAAAGCTGGCGACGTGATTGCTAAAGATGATTCGCTATTGACAGTTGAATCAGACAAAGCATCGATGGATATTCCTGCACCTTTTGGCGGTACGGTGAAAGAAGTTAAAACCAAAGTGGGCGATAAAATCGCACAAGGGCATTTAATTTTAACGCTAGAAGCAACCGAGGGCGACGTTGCATCGCCAGCAGGCAATGCCCAAGCCGCTTCCAGCCCTGCCGTTGCAAAGCCTGTAGCAGAAGCACCTAAAGCTGAACCAGCTATTACAACACCAGACCTTCCGCAACCCAGCCGCCCAGCTCCAGAGCCAGCTAAAAAAATTCAACCTGCGCACCAGCCGCTACCTGTCGGCGAGAGTGTCGTAGTGAATAGTGGTAAAACTTCGCATGCCAGCCCAAGTGTGCGCAAGTTTGCACGCGAATTAGGTGTCAATTTAGCCATGGTACAAGGCAGTGCTGCAAAAAACCGCATCACCCAAACGGACGTGCAGGCCTATGTGAAAAATGAGCTGGCCAAACCACGCAGTGAGAACATGGGCGCAGGCTTAGGTAGCTTGGCCACGTTACCAATGCCTGTGATTGATTTTAGCCAATTTGGCGAGATTGAAACCAAGCCGTTATCACGCATCAAAAAAATCTCTGGTGCTAATTTGCATCGCAATTGGGTGACTGCACCGCACGTCACACAATTTGACGAAGCTGACATTACTGACTTAGAAGACTTTAGAAAATCAATGATGGCCGACGCGGAAAAACGCGGTGTGAAATTGACCATGTTGGCGTTCTTAATCAAGGCTTCCGTCAATGCTTTAAAGGCGTATCCAAACTTTAACTCTTCACTATCTCCCGATGGCGATAGCTTAATACTTAAAAACTATTACAACATTGGCTTTGCCTGCGATACGCCAGATGGCCTAGTGGTGCCGGTGGTAAAAGAGGTGCAAAGTAAAGACGTGCTAGATATTGCGCGCGACTTAATGGAACTTTCGACCAAGGCACGTGAACGCAAATTGAAAATTGAAGAAATGCAAGGCGGCTGCTTTACCATTTCCAGCTTGGGCGGTATTGGCGGCACCATGTTCACACCGATTATTAACTGTCCAGAAGTAGCGATTCTAGGTGTTTCTAGGTCATCTATGCAACCTGTTTATGATGCAAAAACCAAAGGCTTCGAACCACGTTTGATCTTGCCGCTTTCCCTGTCTTACGACCACCGTGTAGTCGATGGCGCTGATGGTGCGCGTTTTACCAGCCACATGCGCATGATGCTATCTGACGTACGTCGCTTGTTGCTGTAATTACCCTCCAGAGAATGCACTTTTTTAGTGCACAGCGCTTCAAAAGCATGCATTAATCTGCTATTTTAGTAGTTCAATGCATGCAAATCCCCCGTAAATACTCGCTTTTCGGCATTTAGCGAGCTGGTACAACAATTGCTAAGTGTTAACTAGGCCTACATAAATTTGTTTTGAAATTTATTGTTGCCTAGTTACTTAACGCTGACGATTGGGGATTATCATGACAAGGCTCGTTCCTGCATTATTAAGTTCCACATTACTGTACTTTACCCTTGTAACGTCTAGCATCGCCGCGCCTATAAACGAAATCGTAGAAAAAATTAGTTCGCACGTAGTAAAAGTACAAGTCGGTCTAGCGAATGGTCGCTATGGCCTAGGCTCAGGCGTGGTCATTGCTAAAAATCAAGTCGTGACCAATTGTCATGTGGTTGCAGACGCGGTTTCAGTAACTGTGAACACCAACGGTGAAAACTATAAGGCAAGCGCACTTAAGTCAGATTGGCACCACGATTTATGCATATTGACCGTGGCTGGCCTTAATGCACCGATTGCGCCTATTGGCTCTAGCGAAAAACTAGCCTATGAGCAACCCGTTTATACCGTCGGATTTGCAACTGCATCTCCTCGCCCAAATGGCATTTTTGGCTTTGTTAAAGGCTTATACCCTATGGACAACAGCGTCGTGATTAGAGCCAGCAACGCTTTTAGCAAGGGCGACAGCGGTGGCGGCATGTTTGATGAAGCTGGTAATTTAGTCGGAATCGTCACTGTTAAAAGCCCAGGCAAAAATGCCTTTTACTATGTGATGCCAGTGGAATGGATGCAACCCATACTCAACAAGCCAGAACAACCAATTGTTAGCAAAAGTGAATTACCTTTTTGGGCGGAGTCACATGATAAATGGCCATTTTTCATGAAAATTGTTCAACCGCTTAAAACAGAGAATTGGGCTGCATTAGAGGCGATTGCTACCGCTTGGTCTGAAAAAGAACCACACAACACAGAAGCAACGTTCTACCGTGCTGTTGCCGAATTCAGCTTAAAAAATACTGCTTTTGCAGAGTTACACCTAAATGAAGTTGTTGCAAGTAATAGTAACCACAGCAGCGCTTTGTATTATTTAGGCTTAAT
>JAABQZ010000080.1 GCA_011391175.1 Methylophilaceae bacterium
TGTTGCTGACCACCAGATAAATTAAATGCTAAATCTTGTTGACGGTCTTTTACTTCATTCCACAGCGCTGCCCCTTTAAGAGCCTCTTCCACTTTGTCGTCAAGCATGCGCTTATTATTTTCACCACGCACACGCAAGCCATAAGCCACGTTTTCATAAATACTTTTAGGGAAAGGGTTAGGCTTCTGAAACACCATGCTAATACGCATACGCACCTCAATCGGGTCAACACCATGCTCTAAAATATTGGTGTTGTCTGGGTGCATTAAAATTTCACCCTGATATTTATTGCCAGGATACAAATCGTGCATACGATTAAAACAACGTAAGAATGTAGATTTGCCACAACCTGAAGGCCCGATTAGCGCGGTAATTTTATTTTCATACAAGGGCATATTCACACTTTTAAGTGCTTGCATGCCGTTGCTATAAAAAAAATCAAGGTTTTTTGATTCTGCTTTAATAATGCTAGTTGTATTTTGCATGCTCTTCTCTAATATTTTTTATATTTAATAGGCTTACCATTTGATGTTTTTACGTATTTTGTAGCGCAGGTAAATCGCAGTGCCGTTCATTAATAAGGTGACAATAATAATCAGCGCGCCCGTAGCCGCAGCATTGATATGAAAAGCGTGATCTGGGCGTGATAACCAGTTAAACATCTGAATCGGCAATACAGTAAAGCCAGAGCTTAGCCATTCAAAATTAATAAACGGGGCAACCTCAGTGACTGGTGAAGGTGGTAAAAAGGCAATAAATGTCAGCGCGCCAATGGTAATAATAGGTGCAGTTTCCCCCAGTGCGCGTGCCATGCCGATAATGACGCCTGTCAAAATGCCGCCATAAGAATATTTAATGACGTGGTCATAACATACCTGCCATTTAGTTGCGCCTACTGCATATGCTGCCTCGCGGATGGCAATAGGAATCGCGCGGATAGATTCACGCGTTGAGACAATCACAATAGGTAAAATCAACAAACCTAAGGTTAACCCAGCGGTAAGAATGCTTTGGCCTAAATCTAAAATATACACAAACAGGCCTAATGCTAATAGACCGTAGACAATTGATGGCACACCAGCAAGGTTGGTCACGTTAATTTCAATCAGGTCGGAAAACCAATTTTTGGGTGCGTATTCCTCAAGATATAACCCAGCTGCTACGCCCATTGGCACTGCCACCAAAAAGGTGACGAGCATCACCAGTGCAGACCCGACCCACGCTGACAGCAAGCCTGCGTTAGCAGCACGCCGCGATGGATACTCGCTTAAGAAGCTTAAATTGAAGCGCTCATAACCATCCATAACCAAATCACTAAATAGAATTAACAATGTCAGCAACACCAACATCAGCGTAAGCAAACCAATTGCCGAAAAAATATAATCATTGAACTTATGGCGCTTGATCATTGCGCGCACAGCATCAAGGTTTTTAAGTACAGAGGCTTGCGCAGGTTTTTGAGTTACATCAGAAGTCATATTGGTACTCATTTACTTGATGTTAATTTACTTGATTTAAGTTTAATAGTGTTCACGATATTTTTTGCGAATCATATGGCCTAGGATATTAAAGCATAAGGTGATTGCCATCAGCACTAAGCCTGCGGCAAAAATACTTTGGTAACCAATGCTGCCATGTGGCAAATCACCTAATGCCACTTGAACGATGTAGGCGGTAATGGTGGCTGCACTTTCCATTGGGTTAAAGCTGACAATTGGCTGCTGGCCAGCGGCTACCGCTACCACCATCGTCTCGCCGACTGCGCGTGAGATGCCTAAAATATATGCCGCGACAATGCCTGAGATAGCGGCTGGCGTCACTACACGGGTAGCTGTTTGAAAGCGGGTCGCTCCCATGGCGTAACTGCCTTCACGCATACTCATCGGCACTGCACGCATCGCATCTTCAGCCAAAGAGGCAATGTACGGCACAATCATAATGCCCATGACAATACCAGCACTCAGCATATTAAACCCAGGTAACTCAGGGAATATTTTTTGCAAGATAGGTGTTAAAAACAACAAAGCAAAGTAGCCAAACACAATGGTAGGCACGCCCACCAACAGCTCTAATAAAGGCTTAACTATTTCACGCGTTTTGTGTGATGCAAACTCAGAGAGATAAATAGCACTGATTGTACCAATAGGAATAGCCACAGCAAGCGCCACTGCAGAGGTAGTCAGCGTGCCAGAAACCAGCGGCAAAATGCCGTAATGTGCATCCTCAAATAATGGTGTCCATTGGGTATCTGTAAAAAAATCTACCAGCGAAACCGTTTTAAAGAAACTTAATGACTCATACAATAAAATAGCCACGATAGAAAGCGTAGTAGCCACCGCTGACAACGCGGCCAACATTAATATAAATTCAATAATGCGCTCTTTAATGTTTCTACTCACATTTTTGGCTAGGCGTGGGCTGATTGCTTGCTTAGCTGTTTGTTCTAGCGCCATAGTAGCTTCACTCATCATTGATAGTTTTCTTAATTATGTAATTCTGGTGTGAAATCATTTTAGCTGTGAAATCATTTTAGCTGTGAAATCTAAGTTGTGTAACATGTCGTATTTCTTGGCCGCCATATTTATTTGTGGCCATATTTTTTGGCTATCGAAATTCTCGATTGTCAGAAGTTTACAAGGAGCTACTATCGCAGCTCCTTGTATAACGGTAAAAATAATTGACTATTTAACTCTAGCTAATAAATCAGAAATTTTAATGCCCACTTCATTTTTACCACCAAAGCCAGTACCAGCTTTTAGCTTTTTGAAGTGTTCTTTAATTGCAGCATAATCGGCTGCAGGTAAAGGAACATATTTCACTTCTTTCACCAACGTAGGTGCATTATCTAAGTAATAATCTACGAATGCTTTAACTTCTGGTTTGAATGCAGCAGAGGTTGCATTGACATAAATGAAAATTGGGCGTGCTAACGGTTGATAGCTGCCGTCTTCGACTGCTTTCACAGATGGCATAATTGCAGGTGCACCAGCTTTAGGGGAAATGCCAACAGCGTTCAGCTTGTCTTTATTTTCCTCATAGTAAGCCATGCCAAAATAGGCCATACCACCCACACTGCTTGAAACACCTTGCACTAATACGTTGTCATCTTCTGAAGGTGTATAGTCAGTACGTTGTGATTTTGATTTTCCATTAATGGCTTCCGTAAAGTATTCAAACGTACCAGAAGCTGTACCAGGACCATATAAACTTAATTTCTGGTCAGGAAATGATGGATTAATTTCTTTCCAGTTCTTAACTTTAGAGCCTGGCGCCCAAATTTTCTTTAAATCTTCGACACTCAGGTTTTTTGCCCAGTCATTCTTTTGATTAACAACTACTGTTAACGCATCAAATGCAACTGGCAATTCAATATACTGAATACCTGCTTCTTTACAAGCGTCCATTTCTTTTTGCGTGATAGGACGTGATGCGTCAGAAATATCAGTTTCACCACGGCAGAATTTTTTAAAGCCGCCGCCAGTACCAGACTCGCCAACTGTTACTTTAACACCATGCGCTTTTTGAAAATCTTCAGCAACTGCTTCTGTAATTGGGTAAACGGTACTTGAGCCGTCAATCTTAATAATCTTTTCCGCTGCTTCAACCAAGCCGCTCGTGAATGCTGTAGCAATTAATGCTGCAATACCTAAACTCTTTAACATCATCATTTTTCCTTTATTTACCTAATAAATCCATACGAGATAATATAAAGAAAATATGACAGTATTGTGACAAATTGCAAAAAACCACATATTGCTATGTGGTTATATATATAGTTTGGCGTATGTCTAAATAGTCTTACGCTTCAGGCCGCATGTGTGGGAATAGAATCACATCACGAATACTTGGGCTATCGGTAATCAACATCACCAAACGGTCAATACCAATTCCACAGCCACCGGTCGGTGGCATGCCATACTCTAGCGCACGAATAAAATCGGCATCGTAATACATCGCCTCACCATCACCCGCTTCTTTGGCTTTCATCTGTGCAGTAAAGCGCTCTGCTTGGTCCTCTGCGTCGTTTAGCTCGCTAAAGCCATTGGCCATTTCACGGCCAGTAATAAACAATTCAAAGCGTTCAGTAATTTCGGGATTTTTGTCGCTGGCACGTGCTAAAGGAGAGACCTCGACAGGGTAGTCAATGATATATGTCGGCTGCCACAACTGGCTTTCTGCCGTCTCTTCAAACAACGCTAATTGCAATGCCCCTAAACCAGCGTGATCAAAAGGCTTGGTACCATGTTTTAAAATTTCTGCGCGTAAGTATGCGGCGTCATTTAATTGGTCTAGGCTATATTGCGGCGCGTATTTTTGAATCGCGCCAATAATCGTTAGGCGCTCAAACGGCTTGCTTAAATCGACCTCTTTGCCATCGTAACTCAATACCGCGGTGCCGCGCGCAGCTAACGCAGCAGTACGAATAGTCGCTTCGGTAAAATCCATGAGCCAATGGTAATCAGTGTAGGCCGCATAAAATTCCATCATGGTAAATTCTGGGTTATGCCGAACGCTTAAGCCTTCATTTCTGAAGTTGCGGTTCATTTCAAATACGCGCTGAAAGCCACCAACGATGAGCCTTTTAAGATATAACTCTGGCGCAATACGCATAAACATTTGCATGTCGAGCGCGTTGTGGTGTGTCATAAATGGCTTGGCCGATGCACCGCCAGGAATGGGATGCAACATCGGTGTTTCCACTTCTAAAAACTCATTTTGAATCATAAAGTCGCGAATGGCCGACACCACTTTACTGCGCGCAATAAAGGTGGAACGGGCTTCCTCACTGGTAATTAAGTCGACATATCTTTGTCTATATTTAGTCTCTTGATCACTCAAGCCATGATATTTTTCGGGCAATGGGCGCAATGACTTAGTCAGCAATTTAATCTCGCTGACATGAATCGACAACTCACCTGTTTTAGTTTTAAACAAACGGCCTGTAGCACCTAAAATATCGCCTAAATCCCAATGTTTAAAGCTTTCGTACAAGGTTTCACCAATTTCATCACGTGCTACATATAGCTGAATACGCGCACCTGCATGCTCGCCACTACCATCTTGAATAGTTGCAAAGCTGGCTTTACCCATCACCCGTTTTAACACCATACGACCCGCTACCGTGGCAGGAATGCTTTGCGGATCTAACACCTCTTTATCTTGCGCAGCATAGGCTTTTTGTAAGGTGTCTGCCTTATCTTTTGGCCTAAAATCATTTGGGAAAGCAGCAGATTTGCTCGCCTTTGCAGCATCGCGCAGCGCTTTTAATTTCTCACGCCGCTCTGCAATCACGTGGTTTTCATCAACATGGTTTTCGTCAATAGGTAATGTATTTTCTTGCTCGCTCACGCTTAAACTCCCTGTTTCAAACTCTCTTGTATAAATGGGTCAAGGTCGCCATCGAGCACACCTTGCGTATTGCCAATTTCCACGTTGGTACGCAAATCTTTAATGCGGCCTTGATCCAAAACATATGACCGGATTTGATGACCCCAGCCAATGTCCGTTTTGGCATCTTCTATCGCTTGTTTATCAGCGTTGCGTTTATTTAGCTCTAAATTATACAGCGCGCCCTTTAGCATATTCATGGCTTCTTCGCGGTTGCGGTGTTGGCTACGGTCATTTTGGCACTGCACGACGACATTGGTGGGCAAATGGGTAATACGTACCGCAGAATCGGTCTTGTTGATGTGCTGTCCGCCTGCACCGCTAGCGCGATAGGTATCAATACGCAAATCAGCAGGATTAATGTCAATTTGAATCGAATCATCCACTTCAGGAAATATCTGCACGCTAGCAAAAGAAGTGTGGCGTTTAGCGTTGCTGTCAAATGGAGATTTACGCACTAAGCGATGTACGCCATTTTCAGTGCGTAGCGTCCCGTAAGCATAATCACCATTGACCTTAACGCTAGCACCTTTAATGCCCGCCACATCACCGTCAGAAAGTTCTAACACTTCTACTTTAAAGCCTTTGCGCTCACAATAGCGTAGATACATGCGCAGTAACATATTGCACCAATCTTGCGCTTCAGTGCCACCACTACCTGATTGAAATTCGATAAAACAATTGGCACTATCTAGCTCGCCAGAGAACATGCGCTTAAATTCCATGTCGGCGATTTTTGTTTCTATTTCTTGGCTATCTGCGTCCACGCTCAACAATGTTTCGTCATCGTTCTCTTCGCGCGCCATGTCAAACAGCTCTTGGCTATCTTTGATGCCTGCCTCTAAGCTTTGTAAATTAAGTACCACCAACTCTAGCGCACGCTTTTCTTTGCCTAATTTTTGCGCCTTCTCGGCGTTGTCCCATACTTTTGGGTCTTCTAGCAGGCCGTTTACTTCTTCTAATTTTTGCGCTTTATTGTCAAAGTCAAAGATACCCCCTTAGCGCAAGATGACGCGCGCTTAGATCGGTCAGGCGATTGGAAATAATATTGAGTTGTTCGGCTTCCATGGTTTTTTTATTAAAAATTTTAAAGCGCAATTATACCGCTTAACTATCTTACATAACTTGGCTGCTACTACTTGGCCTTAATTATTTCGCCATCTTCATTTGTAAA
>JAABQZ010000081.1 GCA_011391175.1 Methylophilaceae bacterium
GTTGAGCCCATTGAAGGAATTTATTTTGCCGGGAGGCAACCGTGCAGCGGCTTATTGCCATTTAGCTAGAACTGTGTGCAGGCGCGCGGAGCGGACGATGACTACACTAAACTCGCAGGAAGGCATTACTGAGGTTTCGTTACAGTATATCAATCGGCTTTCTGATTTACTTTTTGTGCTCTGCCGTACTTTGAATAAAAACGCCAATGTGCCCGATGTGTTGTGGAAAAATACCCATAAAGCATGATAAAAAAATTCCTTCAAAAAGTCTTTAACAAGCGCGCGAAGGCTGACGCGGCTATCAATAACGCTGACCTAAGTGACACTAGTGCTGCAAAAGTAATCTATGCCAAACACCATAAAATAGACAAGAATTTAATTAGCCAAGCTGCGCTAAAAACCTGCGATGGCTTACATAAAGCTGGGTTTGAGGCGTTTATCGTTGGCGGCGCAGTGCGCGATTTGCTAATGAGTGTGAAGCCTAAAGATTTTGATATTGCCACCAATGCCACGCCAGAAGAAGTATATAAAATCTTTCGCAGAAGCCGCATTATTGGGCGAAGATTTCGACTAGTGCACGTATTATGGGGCAACGAAACGATTGAAGTTTCAACTTTTCGCGGCCACCATTTAGCGGAAGGTGATGCACACACCAACGATAGCGGTCGCATTATTCGCGATAATATATTTGGTAGTTTAGAAGAAGACGCGGTACGGCGCGACTTTACTGCCAACGCGTTGTATTACAATCCCGCCAACGAACAAGTACTGGATTTTCACAATGGCGTGGCCGATTTAAAAGCTAATTTATTACGCATGATTGGTGACCCCACCACCCGCTATCAAGAAGACCCAGTGCGCATGCTACGTGCAGTGCGACTGTCAGCCAAACTGGGTCTAAAAATAGAAAAAACCACGCAAGCACCCATACAAAAACTAGCTGATTTGCTACAGGATGTGCCGCCTAGCCGCTTGTTTGATGAAATGCTGAAGTTGTTTTTATCTGGCCACGCGGTGGAAAGCATTAATGCGTTGCGCGAACAGCATCTGCACCATGGCTTGCTACCGTTGCTGGATGTTGTTTTAGAGCAGCCGCTGGGCGAAAAATTTGTGATGCTTGCGCTAAAAAACACCGATGACCGCATCCTTGTTGGTAAATCTAGCAACCCCAGCTTTTTGTTTGCCACACTGCTGTGGCATGAAATGCTAGTAGCGTGGAAAAAATATCAGACGCAAGGTGAGCACCCCATTCCAGCCCTACACATGGCGATGAATGAAGTGATTGATATTCAAGCCGGAAAAATGGCGATCCATAACCGCTTTACCGCCACCATGAAAGAAATTTGGGCCATGCAGCCGCGTTTTGAGCAGCGCGCAGGCAAACGGCCTTATGCACTGCTGACGCACCCGCGTTACCGCGCAGGTTATGATTTCTTGCTATTGCGTTGCGAATCTGGAGAAATCGACCCAGAAATTGGTGACTGGTGGACAGAGTTTGCCGATGCCAGCACAGAGCGCCGCACGGAAATGCTACTGCCCGACACTAGCCCGAAAAAGCGCCGCCGTAAACGCAAAAAACCCGCCAACAGTGACAAAACGCTGTTGGAATCTGTGGCGAGTGAGCATATTGAACAATAAGGTGTTTCTTGGGCACCCGCATATTGCGTATGTCGCACTGGGCAGTAACTTAGCAGGCGATTTAGACTGCCCTGCAAGCCAAGTAATACGTGCCCTACAGAGCATCGACAAAATAGCCAAAACCAAGCTGGTCAAGCAATCAAGTTTGTATCAAAGCGCACCTGTGGGTTATGCCAATCAAGCTGATTTTATTAATGCGGTAGCTGAAATCAACACACAGTTATCACCGCAAGCCTTACTAGATGCACTGCTAGATATTGAAAACGAGGCTGGTCGTGAACGCCCGTTTGCCAATGCACCACGTGTGTTAGATTTAGATTTATTGCTTTACGACGACGTCAACATGCACACAGAAAAACTCACGCTGCCGCACCCACGGATGTTTGAGCGAGCTTTTGTACTGCTACCTTTGGCTGAAATTTCACCAAATTTAACATTACTCAATCACGGTAGTATTGTAAAATTAGCGCAAAGTGTTCAAACACAAGGCATTAAAAAATTAATATGATTTTCGATAAATATCCGTATATCGTGATTGAAGGCCCTATTGGCAGCGGTAAAACCACGCTAGCACAGCAGCTTTCTGATAAATTTGACGTGCAATTGCTTAGCGAAAAAGCCGAGGTCAATCCATTCTTGCCGCGCTTTTACCAAGATGCACAACGTTATGCGCTGCCTACGCAGCTGTTTTTTTTATTTCAGCGTTCGCGCCAAATTGCTGACATGACACAGCGCGATATGTTTACGCAACCGACAGTGGCGGACTTTTTTTTAGATAAAGATCCACTATTTGCGCGGCTTAATTTAGATGATGAAGAATATGCGCTGTATCACCAAATTTATTCGCACTTGCAATTAAAGTCGCCACACCCAGATTTGATTGTCTACCTGCAAACGCCTGTGGACGCGCTGGTAGAGCGTATTGAAGAGCGCAATATTAGTTACGAGCAAGAAATTCCGCACGAATATGTCGAACGTTTGGCCGACGCTTACAGCGAGTTTTTTCACAAATATGACGCTTCGCCAGTGTTGATTGTGAATAATGAAAAACTCAATATTATTAAAGACCCAAGCGCGCTAGATTTACTGATTGAACGCATCGGCCAGATTAAAAGTAGCCGCGAATACTTTAATCCGAACTTTGATTGATTCATAACGATTCATTTCTTGTGATTAATCCTCTATTAGAAAAAATTAACACCTTAAGCAAATCTGGCGAAAAAATCGCCATGCTCACTTGCTATGACGCGACTTTTGCCAAGTTGATGGAGCATGCTGGCGTGGACATATTGCTGGTGGGTGACTCGCTCGGCATGGTGTTACAGGGTGCAGAAAATACGCTAAATGTAAGCATGCACCATATGACCTACCATACCAAAATGGTAAAAAATGGTGCGCCAAATACGCCGATTATGGCAGATATGCCGATTGGGAGTTATGAGCAAGATAACGAAGCCGCCTACAAAAACGCGCTATGGTTAGTGAAAAGTGGTGCGCAAATTGTCAAGTTTGAAGGCGGTGGCAAACGTGTGGAAACCGCACGTTATTTGGTTGAACACGGCATCCCTGTGTGTGCGCACTTGGGTTTTACACCACAATCGGTGAATCAGCTCGGTGGCTATAAAATTCAAGGTAAGACAGACGAAAGTGCAGCACAGATTCTAAAAGATGCTAAAGACATGAGCGAAGCTGGTGCGAGCTTTGTGCTACTAGAAATGGTGCCTGCAGCGCTGGCCAAGCAGATTACTGAAAGCATTAACTGCCCGACCATTGGTATCGGCGCTGGTGTAGATTGCAGTGGGCAGGTACTTGTTTTGCAAGATTTATTGGGCATTTACACAGGCGCTGCCAGCAAGCTTCCTTCTGAGTTTAAAAATCCACGTTTTGTGCGTAATTTTTTACAAGATAGCGCTGTTGATGGAAAAGCGAGCGTACAAAGCGCAGTGGCTGCTTATGTGAAAGCTGTTAAAGATAAAACTTTTCCTGCCACCCAGCACAGTTACTAGTTCATTTGCACCTTGTAGGGCTTATTTACAATTAATGGGTTCCAGCACCTCTGAGAATTTAGCCTGACTTACGTCTTTATAAACCAAGTTCCCGTCGTTTTTTGGGTCTAGTAATTCACCTACTTTTACCAGTAATTTACCGTCTTCAATTTTCATGATTTTAGTTTCAGTCTGTTGACTGCCTTCTATCATGTAGTCATAAATTAAATCCAGCTCGCCCGCAGCGTTTTTAAACCCTAGCAAGGTGCCACGCGCGCTATCTTTTTCGGAAGGAATCCAATCCATTTTGCCTGTGACCGCGCTACCTAGAATGGTCAGCTGAACATCGGTGACATCTTGATTGAAAAGCTTACCAAAGCAATAGGTGCCATCTTGAATATTGTTTGACGCCCTATTACTTGTTATCGCAACAGGCACGCCAGAAGACGCATGGGTATTGGCTTCTGGCGCATCTGTCTTACCACATGCGGTGAACAAAAATAAACTGAATATTGGCAATAGTAAATGGGGCATAGAACCCTAACCAGTTAAAAAACAAAATAAGTAAACATCACTATCTGCGTTAAAATAGCACTATATAAAAATCTATGCAAAAAATAAGTCCATGCAAATTATTCATACGGCTAGCGAGCTTAGAAAAGTCCTGACAAACCAAGCAAAGATTGGTCAAAAGTCTAGTCAAAAGATTGGTTTTGTTCCAACCATGGGCAATCTGCATGCTGGCCATATTTATCTGGTCGATTTAGCCAAACAACACGCCAGCTTTGTCGTGGTGAGCATTTTTGTAAACCCGCTGCAATTTAGCCCCACTGAGGATTTAAGCGCTTATCCGCGCACTTTAGAAGCGGATTACGAAAAACTAAGAACCGCAGACTGCGATATTGTATTTGTGCCTAGTGTGACGGAAGTTTACCCTGACTTTGACGGCAGCAACCTGAATCAAAGCATGATGATAGACCCACCACCCATTGCCAACGTGCTTTGTGGCGCTACCCGCTTAAAGCACTTTGCTGGGGTAGCAACGGTTGTGATGAAGCTATTTAATCTGGTTTTTTACAATACAGCGCAGCCCAATATTGCTGTATTTGGTAAAAAAGATTTTCAGCAACTATTTATTATTAAAGAAATGGTTCGGCAATTTAATTTACCCATCAATATTATTGCTGGTGAAACGGTGCGCGAAGCCAACGGTTTGGCGTTAAGTTCGCGCAATGGATATTTAAATGATATACAACGTGCCTCTGCGAACCAATTAAATAAAGCCTTGCAGAGCATCGTGGTGAATATCAAAGCAGGTCATTCTAATTTTGAGCAGCTTGAACAGGCTGCCAGCAACAGCCTCATTCAACAAGGCTGGGAAGTTGACTATATTTCGATTCGCGCTTCCGCCACATTGCAAACAGCCACGGCACTAGATAACGACTTAGTCGTGCTGGGTGCGGCCAAAATCATCAACAAAACGGGCGGCAAAACACGCCTAATTGACAACATAGAATTTTGCGCTAAGTCGTTGAAAAGACTATAATGCATTCCCTCTTCTCTAGCGACAACAAAGGTAGGCAATGCAAAGAACTATGCTCAAATCTAAGCTCCATCGCGTCCATGTCACGCACAGCGAGCTGCATTACGAGGGCAGTTGCGCCATCGACGAAGTGTTGCTAGAAGCTGCAAATATTAAAGAGTATGAGCAAATTAACATTTACAACGTCACCAACGGTGAGCGCTTTAGCACCTACGCTATTCGCGCCGAGCGTAACTCCGGCATTATTTCGGTTAACGGAGCTGCAGCACACAAAGCACACCCTAAAGACATCATCATCATCGCCAGTTATGCAAATTATAGTGAGCTTGAGCTAGAAAAATTCGCGCCGCAATTGGTGTATGTAGATAACCGGAATCGCATACAATCTCAACGCAACAGCATACCAGCACAGGCCGCTTAAATGACCAAAGATTTAGACACCAAAGATTTAGCCAAAGTCCAACAAAACTTAGCAAAAGTAGAAGCAGCGTATTTAGAAACCATGAAACAAGCCGTCATCGAAGCGATTGAAGACATTAAAGGCTTTGATATTACGGTGATGGATGTGCGTAAACTGACCAGCTTAACCAACTATATGATTGTGGCTAGTGCAACCTCTACCCGTCAGGCTAAAGCGATTGCTGATAACGTGCGCGAAAAAATCAAAGAACAGGGCTATGACATTCGTGGCACTGAGGGCGAAAAAGACGGCGAGTGGGTGCTAGTAGATTTAGATGACATCGTGGTGCACATTATGGTGCCTGCGACTCGTGCCTACTATAACTTAGAGCAGCTTTGGACTGAGGGTGAAGCGCGCCGTAGTCATATTAAAGCGACATAATCGCCAACTAACATCTTAAACTAGCAACTAAGCAATGAAGCTACGTGTCATCTCAGTTGGGCACAAAATGCCCGCTTGGGTAGAGATGGCTTGTAACGAATACATTAAGCGCATGCCGCGTGAGCTAAGCATTGAGATTGTCGAAATCAAGCCAGAAAAGCGTGCTGCTGGTAACAACGCAGAAAACATTCAAGCCATTGAAGCAAAACGTATTTTAGATGCAGCAGGCAAAGATTATTTAATTGCCTGTGACGAGCGCGGCTCAGAGCTCACCACTATTCAACTTGCTGAAAAACTTAAAGGCTGGCAGGCTTTAGCGCGCGA
>JAABQZ010000082.1 GCA_011391175.1 Methylophilaceae bacterium
ATTATGAATTTTGGTCAGCGCATCAGCCAGCGATTTCGGGTCTTTGCTAATTTGTGCACCCATTCTATCCGCCTCATACTCTCTTGAACGTGAAATGGCCATTTGAATTAGCCCAGCCGCCATGGGTGCTAAAAACATCATCAGCATGCCGATGATAGGGCTAGGTCTATCGTCACCACCACGGCCACCAAAGAACATACCAAATTGCGCGATGCTAGAAATAGCACCCGCCATGGTGGCAGAAATGGTAGAGATTAGGGTGTCCCTGTGTTTTACATGCGCCAACTCGTGCGCCATGACACCACGCAACTCACGGTCGCTCAAAATTTGCATAATGCCCACGGTAGCAGCCACTGCAGCGTTTTCTGGATTGCGGCCTGTGGCAAAAGCATTGGGCTGATTTTCGTTAATGACATAGACTTTTGGCATAGGCAACTCAGCGTTTTCAGCTAGCTCTTTTACCATGTTGTAATAGTTGCGAAATTGACCATCGCCATAATTGTTTTCGGGGCCAACTTGCACTGCGCCATACATTTTTAGTACAGCCTTGTCGCTAAACCAATAGGCATAAAAATTCATCGCGCCGGCTAAACACAGCGCCATAATCATGCCAGAACTACCCCCTAATGCACCGCCCACCGCACCAAATAAAGCGGTGATGCCTGCCATGAGTACAAAGGTTTTAATCCAGTTACCGAACATATTAATCTCCTAAATATTAAGACTTAGCTAAAAAGAATATGGCGCTATAAGCTTTAAAATTCAAGCACTGTAAAAATTTTTAGCTACTTAAAAAAACTAACTAAAAACCTCACCCACTTTTACATGCTGGCCTTGAATAAATTGTGCAGCGGTTTGCCGTTTTCCACCTGGCATTTGCAGCTCGACGATTTCGATTACATCACGTTCTATCACATCTTGGTTCAAAACGGCATCGCCACAGGCCGCATGGATGTTGGCTCCCAGACCGACTATTTCACCTGCATTAGCATGCGTTTTATGTGCCGAAACTATAGCAAACCAGATACGGCAAGTCTCCCCGCGAAACTGCGCTGTAGCCACAGGAAAGGGATTAAATGCGCGCACTTGGCGCGAAATCTCAACCGCGCTGCTTTGCCAGTTGATAGCTGCTTCTGCTTTATCAAGTTTGTGCGCATAGGTGACCAAACTTTCATCTTGAGATTCGCTTGGCAGTGTGCCATTTTTAGTAAGCTCAAGCATGGCTTGCAGCATCAAATCTGCACCTTGCTGGCTAAGTTTATCGTGTAGCGTTTGCGTGGTATCGGCACTGGTAATCGGCAAGTAACTTTTGCTAATCATATTGCCCGCGTCCAATGCAGGTACCACTTCCATCATGGTCACACCTGTTTCATCATCACCCGCCAACAGCGCACGATGAATCGGCGCCGCACCGCGCCAGCGAGGCAGCAAACTGGCGTGAATGTTATAACACCCTTTTGAAAACATATTTAATACAGCCGTGGGGATAATCAGGCCATACGCCGCAACGATTAAAACATCCGCGCCCGCTGCGGCAATGTGCGCTTGCACCTCTGCGGGTTTTAAACTTTCTGGTTGAAATACATTTAAATTGTGTTGCAAAGCCAATTGCTTGACTGGGCTGGCGTGTAATTTCATACCGCGTCCAGCGGGTCGATCTGGCTGGGTAAGCACGAGTACAACCTCAAACAACCCATTGATTTCCTGATTACTCTGGTCAATTAAGGCTTGCAGCGCAGGCACTGCAAACTCGGGCGTTCCAGCAAAAATGATTTTCATAGCTTTTATTTAAGGTTTTAATTTAAGCTTTTTAGTAATTATTCCGCTCGATTTCGCGCGCATGCTTCACCATTTTGGCTTTGATGCGGTTGCGCTTGAGTGGTGATAAATACTCCACGAACACTTTGCCCAGCAAGTGATCCATCTCGTGCTGAATGCACACCGCTAGCAATCCTTCTGCATTGAGCTTGAATTTCTTGCCGTTGGAATCCAAAGCTTCTACCGTGATTCTTTCGGAACGTGTCACTGTTTCATAGATGCCAGGCACCGATAAGCAACCTTCTTCATATTCTTGCAGACCAGTTTTTGCCACAATTTTTGGGTTAATAAACACCTGTAAATCATTCTGCTCTTTACTGGTATCGACCAAAATTAATTGAATATGCTGATTCACCTGCGTAGCAGCCAAGCCTATGCCTGGAGCGGCGTACATAGTTTCTGCCATATCTGCAATCAATTTGCGGATATCGTCATTCACCTCTTTTACAGGTTTGGCCACCGTGTGCAAACGTGGGTCTGGGTAATTCAGTATTGTCAGTTTCGCCATAATAAAATAATAAAGTGTTGTCTTATATCAACAATCAACAATCACAAAAGTGCTGTTTTAGTAAAAAAGCTTGATTGTTGAATGGATTACATGATAAATTTAATGCAATTTCGCGGATACCTTACATTACTTTTGCCGCCATTTTGACCGAGGTCATGCAATGAATAAACGTATTATAACGCTGCTAGTGCTCAGCTGCTTAAGCTTCAGTATATTTGCCCAAGAGATCCAACTGCAAAAAGATGCGCCAGACCGCCATGTGGTGGTAAAAGGTG
Organism: Methylophilaceae bacterium; assembly: GCA_011391175.1. Lineage (GTDB taxonomy): Bacteria > Pseudomonadota > Gammaproteobacteria > Burkholderiales > Methylophilaceae > Methylotenera_A. The sequence goes on from JAABQZ010000082.1 coordinate 2,602, forward strand.
ACACACTGTGGGGCATTTCTGGCAAGTTCTTAAAAGACCCTTGGCTGTGGCCAAAAGTGTGGCGCATGAACCGCAGTCAGATCAAAAACCCACATCTAATTTATCCAGGCGATGTGGTCGTGTTAGACACCAGCAGTGGCAGCCCCCAATTAAAACTGGTTCGTGAAACAGTAGTGTTAGAGCCAGGCATCATCGAAGAGCCGCTTGATGCTGAAGCGATTCAAACCATTTCACCCAGTGTGATTACACCATTTTTAAGCCAGCCATTACTGATTGAAAACGGCCAGTTAGATTCATCACCGCGCATTATTTCAGGCCCAGACAATCGCGTTATTTTAAGCCCTGGTACCCGCGTCTATATTAATGATATTAAGGAAGGCACAGGCACGCATTGGAATATTTATCGCCCAGGCGAACAACTGACTGACCCTGATACGCAAGAGGTAATAGGTACAGAAGCAATTTATTTGGGTGACGTTGACATTGCGCGCTATGGCGCGCCTGCCACTGGCGACATTGTACGTGCCAAAGAAGAGATTTTTGCTAAAGATCGTTTAGTGGTTTCTGCTGATGAATTTAAAAGTAGCTTTGTGCCGCGCGCGCCAGATACAGAAATTAATGGTCGTATTATGCGTATTTACGGTGGTGTGGCCGAAGGTGGTCCAAACACAGTGGTTTCCATCAATCGTGGTAAAAATGATGGCTTAGAAGAAGGCCATGTGTTGGCGATTATGCGTTATGGCAAAGTCATCACTGATCCAGAATATAAAGATCAAAAAACTAACCAAGTAACACCAGAAGATAAAAAGCTAAAAGAGCTTAATTTTGATGTAACTACTGGGCCAGATGGTAAAAAAATAGTGAACTTTGAAAAAGATGTAAAACAAACCAACGTGGCACTAAAGCCCGGCCAAGTAAAGTTACCAGATGAGCGTGTTGGCTTATTGATGGTTTTTAGAACCTTTGATAAAGTAGCTTACGGTTTGATTATGAACTCTTCAGACGCTATTTATACGCTAGACGCTGTTCAAACACCCTAAATGATGCCGTCAATTGCCGACATTGAAAATAGCGATGTCGCGCAATGGCTTGCATTGAATCAAACTCCCGGGCTAGGCAACGCGGCGCTTTGTCAGCTACTCGCCAAACTTGGCTCACCCGAAGCCATTTATGGCGCCAGCCTCAGCCAATTGCGCGAAGTGGTCAATGACGAGATTGCGCAAAATATCAAGCATGGCGTAGATATTGACGAGATTGCACCCACTCTAGATTGGCTTCAAAAAGATAATGCGCATGTAGTCACACTGGCCGATAGCACTTACCCACAGCGACTTTTAGAAATTAACAACCCGCCTGCTTTGCTGTATGCGATTGGCAATTTGCATTGGCTCAATCATCCCAGCATTGCAATAGTAGGTAGCCGTAACGCCACGCCACAAGGCGAAAAAAATGCCGAGGAATTTGCTGCTAGCTTGTGTAACTTTGGCCTATGCGTGGTTAGCGGCATGGCGCTAGGCATAGATGGTGCGGCGCATCGTGGCGCATTAAGATCTAACGGTGCAACGATTGCTGTGGTCGGTACGGGGCTGGATATCGTCTACCCCGCCCGCCATCGCGACTTAGCACATCACATTGCTGAACGCGGCTTGATAGTCTCTGAGTTTCCACTCGGAACGCCATCAAAAGCGCAAAACTTTCCACGACGCAATCGTTTAATTAGCGGCTTAAGTTTAGGCTGCTTGGTGGTGGAGGCGAATATAGACAGCGGCTCGCTCATCACGGCGCGTTTAGCAACAGAGCAGGGGCGCGAGGTGTTTGCTATTCCAGGCTCTATTCACTCACCTCTAGCAAAAGGTTGCCATCAACTGATTAAACAAGGCGCAAAATTAGTTGAAAACACACAAGATATATTAGAAGAATTTAAAAACTTGCTCACGGAGATTAGCCCGACAGGGCTAATGGACAAGGCAGCACTAGAAAGCACAACGAGCCCGCAAGCCAATACAGTACTAACTTTAATGGGTTTTGACGCAATTAGTTTTGATGTTTTGCAGCAACACACGGCATTGACGACTGAAGCACTTTCCGCCATGCTGATGATGTTGGAGTTGGAGGGCAAAATTACGGTTTTAGCTGGCAATCAATATCAGCGTCTAATTTAAACTTTAGGTTTAACTATAGAGCGCGGGAATACTAACAATAAAAATAGATTCCATCTTTAATTAATAAGGATAAACTATGTTTGAAGTTTTAGTGTTCATGTTCGAAAATTACTTTGCCAATCATGCACACCCTGATAGCGAGGTGCTGACACAAGAGCTTTCAGCGGCTGGCTTTGCCTACTCTGACATTACAGGTGCTGTACACTGGTTTGACGAAATGAAGAGCATGTTGACACAACCACCTGCTATTTATTGCCACAAAGATTCTGGCATGCGCGTGTTTGCCAATAAGGAGCTCAAAAAAATCAACCTTGAGAGCATCAGCTTTATCTTATTCTTGCAGCAAGCCAATGTGATTAACGATGTTGAGCGCGATTTAATTATTGACCGCGCCATGGCGCTGAAGCAAGAGTATATTAACATTGAAGAAATGCGCTGGATAACCATGATTGCACTATGGAATGCAGGGCGCGAAAAAGACTACCTATTTGTAGAGGACGCGATGTTTAATCCGCGTGGCCTGACTATACACTAAGCTTTATGTGTGCTTTTTAGCACCAGTATTTTTTAGTCCAATATCGCTATCACTAATATTGTTGATAATAGTGCAAATAATGCCCGCTTGATTTAACGTGTAAAAATGTAGGCTGGGCACACCCCAAGCTAATAGCACCTCGCATAACTCGCTCACCACATCAATGCCCAGAGCGCGTAATGATGGCATATCGTCTGCATAAGCTTCTAGGCGCAAGCGTAACCAACGTGGGATTTCTGCGCCACACACACCAGAGAATCGAGCAAGCTGCGTATAGTTATAAATCGGCATAATGCCTGGCACAATTGGCACGCTTATGCCATCTGCCACGCAACTGTCGACAAATCTAAAATACGCGTCGGAATTGTAAAAATACTGAGTAATGGCTGAATTAGCGCCTGCTTCTACTTTACGTTTAAAGTTGGCCATATCTTTTGCAGCCGATAGCGCCTCTGGATGAAACTCTGGGTAGGCCGCTACTTCAAGATGAAACCAATCACCTGTTTCTTGGCGAATAAAACTCACCAACTCATTGGCATATTTAAAATCACCCGCACTCACTTCGCCAGATGGCACATCGCCACGCAAGGTCACTAGACGTTTGATGCCTTTGGCTTTGTACGCAGTTAATAACTCTCGAATCTCCTCTTTGCTGGAAGAGATGCATGAAATATGCGGTGCAGCCTGATGACCTTCGGCTTGAATCTCAAACACAGTTTCTTTGGTACGATCTGTGGTAGAGCCGCCCGCGCCAAACGTTACTGAGAAAAACTCTGGTTTAAATTGAGCTAGCTGCGCACGCGTTTCGCGCAAATTGGCAATGCCATCTGCTGTTTTTGGCGGAAAAAATTCAAAACTTAATGGGATATTCATATTTATCGTGTCTCAAATAGTACATGTCCAAATCATCAGAATATGCACTCTTTAATCTTTATCTATC
>JAABQZ010000083.1 GCA_011391175.1 Methylophilaceae bacterium
TAGCATGCCGTAGGGCACGGCAATACGCAGCATCGGTGCGTGGCGTTGAATATACAGGCCATTTTGCAGACGCAATGGACGAAACTCGTCTTCAGTGAGTTCTCCAGCCAAATAGCGACGTGTTTGGTCGCGGTATTGGGCGACGCGCTCGTCAACTATTTTTTGATCTATTGCATCGTACTTGTACATATTTTCCTTGAATCATATTTTTTTAATTAGATTTATTTTTTACAGCCTGCCATTTTAATATATTTAGCGTTTTAATCCAAAAAAGCTTTTTTAATGAATAGCTTTTAGGTTTTTCTCAATCCTAGTTGCTTGTAAGCTACCAAAAACAACAATACTGAGACGCCGAGTAATTGATTGAATTGTGGAAATGCCAGCTTCTGTCCGACATATACCAAAATTAGTGCCAACACAGTGCGTACCCAATGTTCGGCTACTTTTGCACTTAAATGACTGCCTATCCATATGCCTGGTATGGAGCCTATTAACAGTGTGCCCAGTAATTGATAGTCGACTGTGCCAAGGCTGGCGTGTCCTAAGCCTGCCACAAGTGTCAAAGGCACTGCGTGCGCCACATCAGTACCTACAATGCGTGTAATGGGTACTTTAGGGTAGAGAATCAGTAATGCGGTAACACCTAACGCACCCGCGCCAACAGAGGTGAGCGTCACCAAAAACCCTAACGTCAAACCCAAAATAAGCGTGAGCGTAGACGTGTAACTTGGGTTAACCCAGTGCCCTGTTTTTGATAGCTTGTTCAGTTGGTTGCGAAATAGCACAGACAAAGATGTCAGTAAAAGTGCGATACCCAGCCAAAATTTGATGCTAGCGACCGTTTGATCTGAGGCGATGCCTGATTGCCTCAAATACAAAGTCGTCGCGATAGCAGCTGGAATACTGCCATAAGCCAACAAGCGTACAATTTTCCAGTCAATGTTGCCAAGCTTGCCATGTGCAAAAATACCGACAGATTTAGTAATGGATGCGTAGAGTAAATCGGTGCCCACTGCAACAATGGCTTTCACATTAAAAAATATCATCAATATAGGCGTCATTAGTGAGCCACCGCCCACGCCAGTCAGGCCGACCAGCAAGCCCACGGCAAAGCCTGCAACGATATAATAAAAAAAATCCATTTGTTGGGCATCCTTTGATTAAGTCGCGTAATATATCAGTAATTCATATAATTATTTAATAACTAATTCTTATTTTGGTATATGATTTACTTATAAAGAATAACGTCGCACAAAGAGGTTTTAGATGAAACTTCATCAACTTAAATACATCCACGAAGTGGCGCGCCAAGGCTTAAGTATTTCTGCGGCAGCAGAGGCGCTACATACCTCGCAGCCCGGGGTTAGCAAACAAATTCAAATGTTGGAAGACGAGCTTAAGCTGCAAATATTTCAGCGCAATGGCAAACGTCTAACTGGCATCACTGAACCAGGGCGGCATATTGTCAAGCTAGCCGCCACCGTCATGCTGGAAATGCAAAACATTAAACGGGTTGGCGATGAATTTGCCAAAGTGGAAACTGGTACATTGACCATTGCTACTACCCACACTCAGGCGCGCTACAAACTGCCCACAGCAGTCAAGCAGTTTATCGAGATGTACCCACACGTTAAATTGAATATTCACCAAGGTAGCCCTACTGATGTAACCGCACAAGTGGCGAATGGTGAGGCAGATATTGGCATTGCCACTGAATCGATTAGCTTAGATGACCGTTTATTGTGCTTGCCATGTTATGAGTGGAATCGTTGTGTGGTGGTACCTAAAGGTCATCGGTTGATAGACGCCATACCAATCACGCTGGCAAAAATCGCCAGCTTCCCGTTGATTACTTACGATTTTGCCTTTACTGGTAGTACCACAGTTTCCAAAGTGTTTCACGATGCAGGCGTGATGCCGAATATTGTGCTTAGCGCGATTGATGCGGACGTGATTAAAACTTATGTCGGCCTAGGCTTGGGTGTAGGTTTAATTGCCAATATGGCTTATGACGAAGAGCGCGATAAAGATTTGGTACGCATTGATTGCAGCCATTTGTTCCCTGCCAGCACCACCTATCTTGGGGTGCGTAAAGATGCGTTTTTACGCGGCTATTTATATGGCTTTATTGAACTGTTGGCGCCAAAATTTGGCCGTAGAGAAGTGGATGAGGCGCTTAAATCATATCGTAATAGTTAAGAGAAGATTGTGCAAAAATTAATCACTATTTTTTTAGCATGCATGCTTATCGGATGCGCTGGTCTGCAGGACAATACCCAAGCGGCTCCTGGCGATGATACCAAGGCCTCGGCGAAAGCTGATACATCTGGCATTGATAAAAATAGTGCGATTTATGAAGTGGCGGTGAATGATGGCGTGAGCTACCAAGATGTCGTCGATAGCTTAAAAAGCCTGAGTGAGGGCATGAATTTTGTAAATCCCGCTAATTTCCCGATTGGCGAGCACATGAAATTGCGCGGCGTAGACCCACAAGGGGTAAAAGAAGTGCACAGCTTTTGCAATCTGAGTATGGGCACTGAAATTATCTTAGACCATCCTGAATTTTTAGTGTTTGCACCTTGTCGAATCGCTTTGTACGAAAAGTTAGACTCTAATAAAAAATCTAAATTATTCATTGGCTTGGCGCGCCCAACTTTCGATTTAAAAAATATTAAAAATCCAACAGACCGCGCAATAAAGTCAGCACAGCAGCTTGAAGATGCATTGATTTTACTGGTTGATAAAGCGCGCAAAGGCGATATATAGGGTGCTTGATTGATGGCAATTAAATTTAAGCCACCTTTATTTAAACGCATCTGGTTTAATCGCGCTTGGTTTGTTAAGCAGCTAAAAGCAAATTTGGTTGCGCTCATTAGTTTAGTCACTGCGGTTGTGGGTCTTTCTTACAATAGCTGGCGTGATCACCAAAATGAAATCAACGACAACATGCGCAACGCCGCTTTTGTGGTGTTGAGTGATTTGGGAGAGTTGCAAACCACTGTGAATTATGCCCATTTTGAGGCAGATAATGCGCGTGGAAACCCCATAGATGGCTGGAAACACGTCATTATGATTCGTGATTTAAGCCGATTGTTGAAGCCAGAAGCCAAAAAAGCGGGTGAAACGCTCTACATGCACTGGCAAAGCAACTGGCAGAGCCTTGACCAAGATAAGCAAACAGAATTGTTGATTAGCAGCCAAATTACTAGCACGCGAAAAGCGGTATTAAGTACAATAGATAGTCTGGATTAAAGCGTCTATAGTAAGCACAAAAATAAGCGCATAATGATTAGGAAAACATGAACCCCATCCGCATTGGCAAAGCCGAAAGTTTCCTACAAATTCTCCCTAAAATGGCTAATCGTCACGGCTTGATTGCTGGTGCCACAGGTACAGGTAAGACGGTGACTTTACAAAGCTTAGCGGAAGGCTTTTCGTCAATTGGTGTGCCTGTTTTTATGGCAGATGTGAAAGGCGACTTGTCTGGTATGAGCCAAGCAGGCGGTGGCAACGCCAGAGTAGATGCGCGTATTGCTTTGCTGGGGGTTACCGATTACAAGCCGCAAGCAAGCCCAGTGACGTTGTGGGATGTGTTCGGCTTAAAAGGTCACCCAGTGCGTACAACGGTGGCCGAAATGGGCCCCTTGTTGCTAGCGCGTATGCTGAACTTGAATGACGTGCAGAGTGGTGTGCTGAATTCCATCTTTAAGATCGCCGATGATAACGGCTGGTTGTTGTTAGATTTAAAAGATTTGCGCGCCATGAGCCAGCATGCGGCAGAATACTCTGCCAAATATCAAACTGAGTATGGCAATATTTCAGCTGCCAGTGTGGGCGCGCTACAACGGGCATTGCTGCAGGTAGAGACCGAAGGTGGCGATTTGCTATTTGGCGAGCCAGCACTTAACTTAGATGATTTGCTGCAAACCGATGCGCAAGGCCGTGGCGTGATTAATATTTTAGCTTCCGACAAGCTGTTTAATTCGCCAAGAGTCTACGCAACGCTCTTGCTGTGGCTGCTTTCAGAGCTATTTGAAAAACTGCCCGAAGTCGGCGATTTAGACAAACCTAAACTGGTATTTTTCTTTGATGAAGCGCATTTGCTGTTTAGTGATGCCCCGCAAGTGTTATTGAGCAAAATCGAGCAAGTGGTGCGGCTGATTCGCTCTAAAGGTGTGGGTGTGTATTTTGTCAGCCAAAATCCACTGGATATACCTGATATCGTGCTTGGCCAACTTGGGAACCGCGTGCAACATGCCTTGCGGGCATTTACGCCGCGCGACCAAAAAGCAGTCAATGCTGCAGCTGAAACGTTTAGATTAAACCCAAAAGTGGATGTAGCGACAGCGATTACCGAGCTGGGTGTAGGCGAGGCGCTGGTTTCATTTTTAGATGAAAAAGGTATTCCAACGCCAGTGGAGCGCGCGCTGATTATTCCGCCACAAAGCCGCATTGGGCCAGCCACAGATGATGAACGTGCCGCTGTGATGAATCAATCTTTAGTGTGCGGCGTCTACGAAAAGCACTTGGATAGAGAATCTGCTTACGAGATATTGAAAGCGCGCGCTACTGAACTAGCAGCAGCAGAAGCGCCAAAAGAAGAAGGCGCGTCAAATGAAGACAGGGGCTTTGATTGGGGTGGCGTGCTTGGTGGCAAAAAAACCTCTCGTTCTGATAGTATTTTAGAAAGTGCTGCAAAATCAACTGCACGTGCCATTGGTTCGCAACTTGGCCGCAGTATTATCCGTGGCGTGCTCGGCAGCATTTTTAAAGGCAAATAGGGAACATAGACTAAGCTATGCAATCTGATATTGAAATCGCCCAAGCCGCAAAGCTAGATGCCATTTCTGATATTGCCCGCAAGCTTAACCTTCTCCCAGCAGATTTAATCCCGTATGGGCAACATATTGCCAAACTCAGTCCCAATTGCATTGAAAAATTACAAAAAAATCCCACCGGCAGACTTGTTTTAGTCACCGCCATTAGCCCAACGCCAGCGGGTGAGGGTAAAACGACGACGACGATTGGTCTTGCAGACGCGCTAAATAAAGTAGGCAAAAGGGCTTTGGTTTGCATCCGCGAGCCCTCGCTAGGGCCCGTGTTTGGACTTAAAGGCGGCGCCACTGGCGGTGGTTACGCACAAGTAGTACCGATGGAAAATATCAACCTGCATTTTACGGGTGATTTTCACGCCATTACTGCTGCCAATAACCTGCTAGCAGCAATCATTGATAACCACATTTATCAAGGCAATGTGTTGAATATAAAGCATATTAGTTGGCGTCGTTGTATGGATATGAACGACCGCGCGCTACGCAATATTCATATGAATCAAACGAACGATTACGACACTGGTTTTGATATCACCGTCGCCAGTGAGGTAATGGCGATATTTTGTTTGGCAGAAAGTTTAGGCGATTTAAAAAATCGTTTGGGCAATATACAGGTTGCAGCAGATGTGAGTGGAAAGCCAGTGTTGGCAAGTGATTTGCAAGCTCAGGGCGCAATGACTGCTTTGTTAAAAGATGCTTTTCAACCAAATTTAGTACAAACCTTGGAGCACACGCCGGCGATTATCCATGGCGGCCCGTTTGCGAATATCGCGCATGGTTGTAATTCTGTCGTTGCGACTAAAGCCGCACTCAAGCTGGCTGATTATGTGGTGACAGAGGCAGGCTTTGGGGCTGATTTAGGAGCAGAAAAATTCTTTGATATTAAATGTCGCAAGGCGAATTTGCAGCCTGATGTGGTGGTGATTGTGGCGACAGTGCGCGCACTTAAATATCACGGCGGGGTAGATTTAAAAGATTTGAATGAAGAAAATATTGAAAAATTATTAATAGGAATCAATAATTTAAAAAAACATATTAATAATTTACATGAACTATTTGGTATGCAGGTCGTAGTTGCAATCAATCACTTTAGCCAAGATACACCCGCCGAAGTGGCGGCCTTGCAAGCCAATGTGGAAGCGATTGCTGATGATGTCAACAGTTGCAAAGCAATTGTATGTAAACATTGGGCAGAGGGTGGCGCAGGTGCGCTTGAGTTGGCACGCGAGGTGATACGAGTTTTAGGGGGCGAAGAGTTTAAATTTAGCTCAAAATTTAAATTACTATACTCAGACTCCATGCCATTACTGCAAAAAATCGAAGCGATTGCCAAAAAAATATATGGTGCAGCGAATGTGCAATTGAGTGAGCAGGCAGCCAAAAAACTTAAATT
>JAABQZ010000084.1 GCA_011391175.1 Methylophilaceae bacterium
TTGATGATGCAGTTGATGTGTATACTTACTGTAAGTTTTTAGTGGTTGCTCAGACTAAATGTAACTAATTAGGTATTTTTTGGTCGTAAGATTGCATTAGTCGCATCTTGTATTAAAAGCCGGCTTAAATATTTTAGGAGTGATGATGAAACAATTTTTTTATCCTATGTTTGTGGTGCTTGTAGGTTTTTTGCCTAGCGTCTTTATTAGCATGGCTATTGCAGAAGAGCCAGTTAAGGCAGTGGCAATGCAAGAAATCACCGTCAAAGAAATTTCAGTACAAGACGTGCAAAAATTTGTGCAAGAAAAAGCTGCCAATGTAGTGGTTTTAGATGCCAATAATAGTGAAGCACGCAAAGATGTAGGCGTGGTTCCGGGAGCAATATTGCTAAGCTCGTATAATCAGTATGCGATTAATGAACTGCCAAAAGATAAAAATACCACACTGGTATTTTATTGCTACAACAGTTATTGCCAAGCCTCACACGCAGCAGCCATGCGCGCAATTGGCGCAGGCTACAATGATTCGCGCGTAATGAAAGCAGGTATTGTGGGCTGGAACAAAGCTAAAACTTGATAAGCATAATGCGCATTAACAGGACATTCCATTTGCTGAAAAATATGCGCCAAAGTGCCTCGGCGATTGTAAAAAGGCCAAAGGCAGTTAAACCAGAGAGTAAAATAATCGCGTCTGCCGAGGCTGGCATGCGCGCTGATTCGTCAATGCGCATTGAATCAGGCATTAAAAATGTGGGAATCGGCGGGCCAAGCACTAGCGCAAGCAACGCGCCAGAGACCACAGTAATGAATAATCCCATGGGCAGCAGCAATATGGCACTGCGTTTTATCTGCGCCACAGTCACATTGTGGTTAATTTTAAAAAGTTGGGAATAGTCTGCCATAGTCAGTTCCTAAGTTTGAGTTAAGTTGAGACACGAAGCGGCTTCGAAAGTCAAAAGCTAATTAACGTGTAGTTTCTTTTGTGGATAGCCTTTGACCCACCGCGCCAGCATAGAAAACAACCAGCTTTACTGGTATAGAGCCAACATTGCGGCCGTTGTGAAGCGTATTGACAACCTCTGCCAGCGCCTCGCCCGACTTTAAATGTTTTACTTCGCCAGTTTTTAGCTGAACTTCCAGTTCACCTTCCAATATCATCCCGAAAGAAGGGGCAGCATGCGAGTGCCAACCAGTTTCACCGCCAGGTGCAATTTCTACCACCATGCCTGTAATTTCTGCTTTTCCAGTTGGATATTCAATCGGCTGGCCGTCCCAGCTTGTTTCTGTTTTTAGTATCGTGGAAGCCTTAATCGATGCAGATTCCTCTAGGGAGTATGCCTTGGAAATGCAGGCCAGCATAATGACAACTGGGTAAATGATTTTATAGATTTTCATGTGATTCCATTTCTACTCCATGGTGTTTTGCTTTTAATATGCTAAATGAAAGGCTTGTGAGTAAATATAACGCTATTTATAAAGCGAATCGATATGCTTGTGTTAAATTAATGCTATCACTTTAAAGGTTTTTACTATGCCCAATTTGCAGCAATACCGCGTCAAATCCAAATTTTCGCTTGATAGCATAAAGCCCGACGATAAATCTGAGCGTACTGGCGATAAAGCTAAAGATGCGCTCGCACTAGAAAAACTAGCGCTAGAGATTAACGCGTTGCAGGATATTTTATACGCGCAAGGCAAGCATAAAGTGTTGCTGATTTTGCAGGGCATGGATGCTAGCGGCAAAGACGGCACGGTGAAGCATGTGTTTAGTGAGTGCGATCCGCTGGGCATTCGGCTAGCCAGTTTTAAAGGCCCTACGCCAGAAGAATTAGCACATGATTATCTATGGCGCGTACATCAAGAAGTGCCACAAAAGGGTGAAATTGTGATTTTTAATCGCAGCCATTATGAAGATGTGCTGATAGTCAAAGTGCATGATTGGATTGATGAGGCGGAGTGCAAACGCCGCTTTGCGCAGATTAACGAGTTTGAGCGCATGCTGACTGAGACTGGCACAGTGATTATTAAGTGTTACTTGCACATATCAAAAGAAGAACAAAAAGAGCGCATGCAAGAGCGCTTAGATGACCCGACCAAAACTTGGAAATTTAACCCGAACGATTTAAAAGAGCGCGATTTATGGAGCAAATACATGTTGGCTTACGAAAATGCCATGCGCGCCACCAGCACAGAAAATGCGCCTTGGTATGTAGTGCCTGCAGACTCTAAAACCAACCGCAATTTGCTTATCTCTAGACTTTTATTAGACGCACTAAAAAGCCTAAACCTAACTTACCCGCCTGTGCCAGCAGAATTTAAAAGTATTAAAATTGCCGATTAATACATTAATAATATGCTCTTAAAGCTAATTCCCATGCGGGTTTCACGTATGAACAACCAGTTTTAACGGTATATTCCTCGGGAACAACCCCCCACATTTATCTTGCCAGTTTACGGGCTTAGTTAATAGGGGAAGACCCCCGCGGTCTTGCGGTTGCAGAGCAAGCATTGTGGTCGAGATAATACGTCAGATTTCATAAACATCCTTTAAAGAAACCTAACGTTTGAACTCACTGGTCAGCGCGGCCTTCTGCGCAGGTTGGTGGAATGATTGGTTAGCGCATGGTGGGCGGAATCGATATCTTTTCAAGACGATCTTCCAGTTCACCAATGTAGGCAGCAAGGGTATTGCCGGATTGCTCCATAAAAGATTGAAACTCATGTTCGAGCTTGTCTATTCTGGCCAGAAGTGCGTCTTTAGCGTCACCATTTTGGGTAGATTGCTTGGACAACTCCGCCTCGAGGAAGGCGCGTAATTCCGTAAATCGGGAAGCTTCAGCTCGATCAGCAAGGTCTCTATTGGCTTGCAGTTCCCGTGAATGACGACGTGTCTCGAAAAGAACAGAACCCTGAAGATAGACGACGAATGCAAGAAACAGAGTCGTAATGATTGCTAGGATTCCAAGCATGATTAGGCCCAGTGGCGTGTTGACTGTTGTATAACCAAGAGACAACTCGGTGGGCGAAAGGAACACTTCCCAGTTCAGTGTAGCGAAAGCGGCTATCGCAGCCAGCATGAGTAGTAGTAGCAGAGAGTGCAGTTTCATAGTAAGACTCCTAAATTAGTCGAAAATTGATGAGTGCTAACGTCTGGCATCAGTCGCACGCGGCCTTTTGCGCAGTTGTTAGGCTGCTGTGCGAGATCGGCCGAGCCACGATACGACTAGGAACAGGACTAGCCACACGACCGTTCGAAGGATCATGGCGCGGAGACTGTCCACCGCCACCGCCCCGCCACTGCGGTAGACTACCAGGATGCCCACGAGCACAAGCAGATTGAGCAGGAAGATTGCTCCCGCAGCGCTTCTGCCGGCGTTGACGCTGCGCCAGACGGTGATGCCAGCCGCCAGATACGCCACGCCCATTGCCGTGTTGTAAATGAGGAGGGGCCGAAACACCTCGTACCCCGGGTCGGAACCCAGGAGCACGCGGCCGCCTGCGAAGAGCGTCGCGACGCCGAACAGGGCCGCAACGGCAGCCACGAGGATCTGGACAGTACGGACTCTGTGAGGCGACATCATATTTTCACGTTCTTGTCTTGGTCTGGCCACGACTTCATCCGTGCCACGGCTACACCGAGCCATGCAATCGCAACAACCATCGAAATCCCTCCGACGAGAACGAAGACCGGGGGCGCCCCAAGCAACACCTCTGCAAGAATCCCAACGGGCATCAGCATTCCTGCCAGCGCGAGCCGCGAGACCCACTTGCTGGTCGCCTTGTGAAAGGGTAGTCGCAGCAGAAGATACCCGACCACGATATTCAGGAATGCGAACAGATTGCCGTGGACGTGGGCAAGCCGCGACTCGAAGTGCTTGCCGACCGCGTACTCAGCTATCCACTGCTCTTTGCCAGGTGCGAAGTCCCTAAGGTAGATTAATACGAAGCCGAGCACCATGAAGCCGGCCATGAACAGTAGACCTGCGACAATATTTGCTTTCCCGTGTCTCATTTCTCGCTCCAACTGTGATTGGGTGGTACCTCGTGAAACCTATTAGCCTAACGTGGCGCGAGTTATGCGACACCCCGAATAATTAAAGATATGTGTAGCATAGATTTAATTTTGAGTGGGCGCAAGCCGCGAAGCGGTGTTCGAATCAACGTAGGGATAGGGGGCGCCGTTAGGCGTCCCGCTTGAATGATGGATTAGAGAGCTGTTGTTTATGCGCATAAAAACCTAAACATAAAAAGCCTATAGCTGAAAGCACCATAAAAACTAAAAATGACTCTATTACAATATCTATGATTTCAAAAAACTGAATGACAACAGTATGTTTTGTTTCTGCAATGTTACGTAATTGCGCAATGCTTGTGGGTGGGCTTTTAATTGCGGTAGAAAAGCTCTCATGATTTTCAGGTGTTAATTTTAGGCATAAGTTGGAAAGCAAAGATAGAAAAAACTAAAGCAACACCACTAAAAATACTTCCGAATATAAAGCATGATTTTTTATATTATTCATTTTGCGTTGCTCTCTAACCTAGAGTAGGCATCCTATTTGACGCTTTATATTGCATCAAGTGGGATTTTTGATTGTTGAAGTTGATTAATAATAGAAGGTGGAGCAGTTTTTAAATTATTGGCCATGGATGTGGTGTCAGCCTGTATAAGGATACCTTAAGTTTCATGGTTTTAAGTAGACCATCATAGCGGTTAATTCGCTATAATCGGGCGCATGAGCTTGCGCCTTCGTTTAAATCTACTGATTACTGCACTGCTGCTACTGTTTATGTCAGCGGTTGGGTTTGTGGTATTTAGTGGCACCAAGGCGTCAATTCAAGAGGGCGTTGAAGCGGCCACACGGGTGACAACGCAGCTGTTAGATACTGTGATTGTAAGCTCAGTGCAAAACCCTGAATGGGGTTATACGCACGAGGTGATGCATCGGTTTTTGCAGCATTTGGGTCATGTGCGTGGCAACGAAATTAGGTTATATAGCATTAGCGGTGTGCAGCTTTTTAAATCGCCACCTTCAAAATATCAATCTAACCAAAATCCACCGCAGTGGTTTTACAATATACTGAATCCACATGAAAAATCAGTGACGCGCTACATCAGCTTTGGTAAGTTGGTGGTGCAGCCTAACCCTGCGGGTGCCATTCGCGAGGCTTGGGGCAAGTTTAAAAATTTGTTGTGGGTTGGGTTAGGGTTCTTCTTCCTGCTTAATTTGGCGGTGTATTGGATGTTGGGCCACTGGCTACAGCCCTTGCAGCCCATGCTAAAAGCCATTAACAAAATGGAGCACGGTGATTTAACGACACGCTTGCCTAGCTTTGATTTGCCAGAGTTTGACCGCATTGGGCACAGCCTAAACCGCATGGCAGAGTCGCTGACTGCTGAGCGCGAGCTAGAAGAAAATCGGCAACTCACCGCGCTGATTCAAAGTCACATTGAGGATGAGCGACGCAGTCTGTCGCGCGAGCTACATGACGAGCTTGGGCAATATGTGACGGCGATTAAAACCTTTGCGGTGGCGATTGTGAATAAAACTGAAAAAGGCGCATCTAAAAGTTCTTTGCCAGATATTTCAAGCCATGCGCAAACTATTGTGGCTGCGGCGAATCATATCTACGATGGTATGCACAATATTATTCGTCAGCTACGGCCAGGGTCGCTCGATAATTTGGGCTTGAGTGAAACGTTAAAAGATGCGGTAAATAATTTGCAAAAGCAGCAGCCTGATATTCGTATCAATTTAACGCTAGCTGGTAAGTTGGAGGCTTTAGGTGAGAGCTTAAATATTAATATCTATCGGATTGTGCAAGAGGCGATGAATAACGCGATTAAACATGCTGAGGCAAAAAATATAGAGATTAGTTTAAGCACTACTAAAACCGGCGCATTACAGCTGACAATTAAAGATGATGGTAAGGGAATGAATATTCACGACGTAGACCAAAGCAACCATTTTGGGTTGCTGG
>JAABQZ010000085.1 GCA_011391175.1 Methylophilaceae bacterium
GCGTGCGGGTTATGTGCCACGTCCACAATCACTGGCGGCTTTGATTGCAACTGCTGAAAACGCCCTATCAAATGCACCGCCCTGAGAGCCTTGTGGATATTGGCTTGCAGGCCAGCACTTGGCTGCCCGGTTGTACTGATAGGCAAAACATCACTTAAATGCAGCACTGCACGCACCACACAGGCGGCATTATTTAGCTGAAAATCACCAGTTAAGCCAAGCTTTGGCAAGTCTAACTGAATATTTTCATCTGCATATTGCCAAGCATCTTTAGTCTTTTTTACCTGAAAATCGCGCTGGATGAGTTTTAAATTTGCCCCGATTTTTTTTGCGTACTCTACTAAACTACTAGGTGGGTTTTCATCACCGCAAATGGCGAGCTTATTCGCACGAAATACACCCGCTTTTTCAAAGCCAATTTGTTCACGCGTGTCACCCAAGAACTCCATGTGGTCTAAATCAATGCTGGTGACAATGGCACAGCTTGGTTCAAACGCATTCACCGCGTCCAACCTGCCGCCCAAGCCAATTTCCAAAATAGCAATATCCAAGTTTTGGTGGCAAAAATGCCACATCGCCGCCAGCGTGCCCATCTCAAAATAGGTGAGTGCTACATCGCCGCGCGCTGCTTCAACCGCTGTAAATGCGGCACATAAATCGTCATCTGATATCAGCTGTAAGTTCACACTCACGCGCTCGTTATAGCGATTGATGTGCGGTGAAGTGTAACAACCCACATCATAGCCAGCTTGCACATAAATATGGCTGAGCATGGCGCATACGGAGCCTTTACCGTTGGTGCCTGCCACAGTGATGATAGGGAAAGTGGGGTTAAGTTGAAGCTTATCGATGACTAACTTGACTCTGTCTAACCCCATGGCGATAGCTTTTGGATGCAGGGCTTCAATATAAGCCAGCCATTCAACTGCAGTTTTAGGTTGAATAGTTGGCTGGTATTTGTTGGGGGTCACGTTGAGTATATATTAGGCTACTTTTGATTAACTGCTTTGCTTGTTTAGTTTGGCTATGCCGCTTTTGGTATGCGCATTAGGTTTGATAAAATATTGGCTAATCTTTGACGCATTTCACGTCTATCAATAATTAAATCCACCGCGCCATGGTCTACCAAAAACTCTGCACGCTGAAAGCCCTCTGGCAGGGTTTCGCGTACGGTTTGCTCAATCACACGTGGGCCAGCAAAACCAATCAGTGCGTTTGGTTCTGCCACAATCACATCGCCCAACATGGCAAAACTTGCGGAAACACCCCCCATAGTCGGGTCTGTCAACACCGAAATATAAGGCAAACCTGCATTTGATAACTTAGTGAGTGAAGCACTTGTTTTAGCCATTTGCATCAGCGATAACAAACCTTCTTGCATGCGCGCACCACCACTGGCTGAGATGCAAATAAATGCAGCTTTGTTTTTAATAGCAGCATCTACGCCACGTACAAAGCGCTCACCCACTACAGAACCCATTGAGCCGCCCATAAATTTAAACTCAAACGCCGCCACAACCACATTTACACCATTGAGTTTGCCTTGCATGACAACAAGGGCATCTTTCTCGCCACCCTCTTTTTGCGCGGCCTTCATGCGATCCACATAGCTTTTACTATCTTTAAATTTTAGCGAATCCACTGGCTCAACGTTAGCACCTATTTCGGCACGATTTTCTGGGTCTAGCAATTGGTTTAAACGGTTACGTGCGCCTATCCTATTGTGGTGTGCGCATTTTGGGCAAACCTCTAAATTGTTGTCTAAATCAGTTTTATAGAGCACCGTCAAACATGATTCACACTTGCTCCACAGGCCTTCCGGTACATTTTTCTTTTGTGCAGAATCGACAACACGTTTAATTTTTTGCGGAATTTTATCTAACCAGCTCATGTTTACCCCTTATTCAGCTTTATGCATCAATCGCTAAACGCAACTCTTGCATCAGTTGGCTAATATTGTGCATTAAATTTTCTTCGGTTGAATTCTCAATCGTCACCACCATGCGGCTACCCACTACAATCGCGTCCGCAAATTCCGCTACTAGTTTCGCGGTGGCAGCATCTTTTACGCCAAAGCCCACACCAATCGGCAGATTAGTTTTGCTGCGAATCTCTGCTACACGCGCTTTCACCTGCGCCACATCCATATTGGCTGCCCCTGTTACGCCCTTTAGCGAGACATAATACAAAAATCCACTCGCTTGATTAACAATTAAATCTACGCGTGCTACATCTGAAGTTGGAGACAACAAGAAGATACTATCCATACCAGCCGCCCGCAAGCTAGCGATAAACTCCTTGCACTCTTCTGGCGGATAATCCACTGTCAGCACGCCATCCACACCTGCATCTTTAGCGGCCTGAGTAAATTTATCTGCACCCATCGCCTCAATCGGATTGGCATAACCCATTAATATAATGGGAGTTTGAGTATCGGTTTGGCGAAACTCCTTCACCATCTGCAATACTTTGCTTAAGCCAACTTTATGCACCAACGCGCGCTCGCTAGCGCGCTGAATCACTGGACCATCGGCCATTGGGTCAGAAAAAGGAATGCCCAATTCAATCATATCCGCACCATTTTTTACCAGTGTGTGCAAAATGGCCACGGTATGGTTTGGGTGCGGATCGCCCGCAGTAATGTAAGGGATTAAGGCTTTTTTATGATTGGCTTTAAGGGCAGAGAATACAGATTGAATACGAGACATAAATTTATAAAGTTATATTGGCTAATTTGGCTACGGTATTGATATCTTTATCGCCACGACCGGATAAATTGACTAAAATCACTTCATCTTTGAGCATGGTTTTGGCCATTTTTTCAGCATAAGCTAGGGCATGACTTGATTCTAGAGCAGGAATAATACCTTCAGTGCGGCACAAACTGTGGAAAGCAGCCATGGCCTCATCATCAGTAACTGCCACATATTCAGCACGCTTAATGTCTTTTAGCCATGCGTGCTCTGGACCAACGCCAGGATAGTCTAACCCAGCTGAAATTGAGTGCGTTTCGGTAATATTACCATCTGCATCTTGCATTAAATAAGTACGATTGCCGTGCAACACGCCGATGGGGCTATTGGCAGTGAGAGGCGCAGCATGCATGCCCGTTTCCATACCATGTCCAGCCGCTTCAACGCCAACCAAACGCACGTTGGGCACATCGATATAGGGGTAAAAAATGCCCATGGCATTGGAACCACCACCCACGCAGGCAACAACGGCATCTGGTTGGCGGCCAATCATTTCTTGCATTTGCTGTTTAGATTCTATGCCAATCACCGCTTGAAAATCACGCACCATCATGGGATACGGATGCGGGCCAGCGACTGTACCGATAATATAAAACGTATTAGATATATTGGTCACCCAGTCACGCATCGCCTCATTCAACGCATCTTTAAGCGTTTTAGAGCCACTTTCAACAGGCACCACAGTTGCGCCTAACAACTTCATTCTAAACACGTTAGGCGCTTGGCGTTTTACGTCCTCGCTACCCATATACACCACACATTCCAAGCCTAAACGTGCCGCAATAGTTGCAGTAGCTACGCCATGCTGGCCTGCGCCCGTTTCAGCAATCACTCGAGGCTTGCCCATGCGTTTGGCTAACAAGGCTTGGCCGATGGTGTTGTTGATTTTGTGCGCACCTGTGTGGTTTAAATCTTCGCGCTTAAGATAAATCTGAGCACCGCCCACTTTGTTAGACCAACGCTCGGCATGGTAAATTGGGCTTGGGCGGCCTACAAAATGTTTTAAATCATAAGCATACTCAGCTAGAAATTGTGGATCGTGACGATATTTTTCATACATCACACGCAGTTCTTCTAGCGCCTCAACCAAAGTCTCGGCCACAAAAATACCACCAAATTGACCAAAATGACCACGCGCATCCGGCATATCGTATGGTTTTTTTTGCTGGTCTTGATTACTCAGGCTTTGATTATTAACGTCTTGCATTTACTACTCCTAACTTTCTTTTACAGCTTGCATGAATGCAGTAATTTTTTCCGCATTCTTTATCCCTTTGGTTAACTCCACACCACCACTCACATCTACTGCATACGGCTGCACTTGTTGAATCGCACCTGCCACATTTTTCGCATCTAAACCGCCAGCCAAAATGATTGGTTTAGGCAAGTCTTGGGGGATTAAATTCCAATCAAATGTATTGCCTGTGCCACCATAAGCTTGTTCACTGTATGCATCTAACAACAAGGCTTTAGCTGCTTTAAAATCAATTGCGTATTGTAACAAATTTGTATCAGGCTTAACGCGAATTGCCTTGTAATAAGGCAAGTTTATTTGCGCGCATTGCGCAGGGGTTTCATCACCATGAAACTGTAAAGTATCTAAATGTACTTGCGATAAGATGGATTGAATCTTGGTGGTGCTAGCATTAACAAACAAACCCACTACACTGACAAATGGAGGCATGGCGGCAACAATGTCCTTAGCCTGAGCAATACTCACGCAGCGCGGACTAGACGCATAAAATACCAAGCCGATTGCATCCGCCCCTGCGTGAACAGCACTTAAGGCATCTTCAACACGGGTGATGCCGCAAATTTTTACTCTTGTACGTTTCATTTAACTAAGTTTGTCATATTGTATAAGCGTAGCTGAAACGCGTGATATTGTCAGTTAGATTTGTATTTAATAAATACAGCGATTTGGTTTTAATAAATACAACTTAGACTACGCTGTGTGTTGGCTAAGCCAAATTTTTCGTCATACTGCACACCCACCAAATATAAGCCATTAGGAGAAAATGTAGGTGGCGAAAGGGTGCGATTTTTTTGTGCTAGCAAGTCTTGTATCAAGCTTGGCGCATGTTTGCCATTGCCCACATAAATAAGCGCACCCACCATATTGCGCACTTGATGCTGTAAAAATGCATTGGCAGCAAACTCAAAAACAAGCTGCTCACCATGCTGTTCTAGCGTGGCTATTTGCAAATTTTTAATTGGGCTTTTGGCTTGACATTCACTCGCGCGAAAAGCACTAAAATCATGCTCACCACGTAAATAGGCAATGGCAGTTTGCATGGCGGGCACATCTAGGGGCAGGTGATACCAACCGGCTTTACTGGCCATTATTGCAGGAGCAACTGGCGCATTCAACAACAGGTATTGATACCTGCGCTGCTGAGCTGAAAAACGCGCATGAAACTCAACACTGACCGCTTTTGCCCATAGCACACGGATACTTGCTGGCAAAAATGCGTTCACACCTCGGACCCAAGCGCTTTCTGGGCGTACAGTTTCAGTATCAAAATGTACAATTTGAGCTAAGGCGTGAACTCCAGTATCGGTACGGCCTGCGGCGTGGATACGTATAGCATGTCCAGCAATATTTTCAATCGCAGCCTCTAAAAAATCTTGCACGCCGCATGCATCCGCTTGGCTTTGCCAGCCACAATAAAGCGCACCATCGTACTCTATACTTAAAACAATACGCATCATCAAAATATACTAAAAACAAGCAATGTGGCGCAAGAGCCTACCAAAGCAATTGCGGCATAATCTGAAAAATTAAAAGTTGGTACTACGAATGTAATACTGACACTTTCATTCGCAGTGTCAGCTTTAATATCCACCATATTTTTTAATTGGCTGATAAAATTTTGCTTATTCAATACCTCCGTTTGCAGCTCCACATAATGTAAAGTCAGCCACAGGCGCGCCGCAAATCGTTCTATTTTTAAGCCTAGATGTTTTAGGGGCGAAAATATAAAATAGAAGCCGGAGATCAATTGTTGGCGAGTATTGCAAGCCAAAATTAAACTCAAACTTGCCAGCATAATCATAACCCTTAACATTTGCGCTACGCCTGCGGTAATGCCTTCGTAAGTTGGTCCAAACGAAAATGGCCAAGCCGCTACATATTCCCCAGGGGTGTTAAACACAAAGATAATTAACATCACTAAAAA
>JAABQZ010000086.1 GCA_011391175.1 Methylophilaceae bacterium
TATTTGAGCAATCACCAGTGGCCAGCGCATCAGTAGCGCAAGTGCATTTTGCCGAACTAGCTGATGGTCAAGAGGTGGCGGTAAAAGTGCTACGCCCGAATATTGATAAAATCATCCACCAAGATATTGCACTACTGAAATCACTGGCGTGGTTGTTGCAAGCGGTATCATCTGAGGGTAAGCGCCTAAAGCCACAAGAAATTGTAAGTGAATTTGCGCGGCATACTGAACATGAACTCGACCTTACCATGGAAGCTGCCAATTGCAGCCAGTTGGCGCGTAACTTTACCGATAAGCGCCTTTTAATCCCTGAAGTGTATTGGGATTTTTGCCGCAAGCAGGTGATGACCATGCAGCGTATGCATGGCACACCTGTCAGCCAAATTGAGACATTGCGCACTAGTGGCATCAACATCACCCAACTCGCGCATGACGGCGTTGAAATATTCTTTACACAGGTATTCCGCGATGGCTTTTTTCATGCAGATATGCACCCTGGCAACATTCAGGTAGCCACAGAAGGCCCTGACAAAGGCAAATATATTGCGCTGGATTTTGGCATTATGGGTACGCTATCTGATACTGACAAATATTATCTTGCGCGCAATTTTTTAGCATTTTTTAACCGCGATTACCGCGATGTGGCAGTGGCGCATATCGAATCAGGATGGGTGCCTGCAGACACCAACGCCGATGAGCTAGAAATCAATATCCGCGCGATATGTGAGCCGATTTTTGATAAGCCACTGAAAGATATTTCTTTTGGCAGAACGCTTTTAAGTTTATTCCAAATGTCGCGGCGATTTGGCGTAGTGATACAACCTCAACTGGTGATGTTGCAAAAAACGTTATTGAATATTGAAGGCTTGGGTCGCGATTTAGACCCGAATATTGACTTGTGGCAAAGTGCCAAACCGTTTTTAAACCGCTGGATGAGCGAGCAAGTCGGAATTCGCAGCCTATTTAAAACGCTTAAAAATGAGTTACCATTTATAGTCAAAACTGCGCCGCAAATACCTAGGCTAGTACATCAATTTTTAAACCAGCAAACGCAAGCCGAGCACGAAACGCCTATGCGTGAAAAAATTGATGTATTAATTACCGCCCAGCAAAAACAAGCGCGCTGGCAAAAGCGTTTAACTTGGGCTATTATTTTTGCAGTATTGCTGCAATGCGTCATGCTTTTAAGCTTCTTTATGCCCTAAGAATATTTTGTGAGCAAATAACAGTATGTTAGTTTGGTTTGTTGTTGCCTATTTAATCGTCTCAATTGCCATTGGTTTGGTGGCTGCCACGCGTGTGCATAACACCAAGGATTACGCTGTCGCAGGTCGTCACTTGCCGCTGCCAGTGGTGACTGCCACTGTGTTTGCTACTTGGTTTGGTGCAGAGGCCGTATTTGGTGTCTCAGCCACCTTTGTGCAGGAAGGCGTGAATGGCGTTGTGGCAGACCCATTTGGCTCATCGATGTGCTTGGTGTTAGCAGGCTTTTTCTTCGCCACACAGCTTTACAAACTTAACATTATTACGCTCGGTGATTTTTACCGAATGCGCTACAACAGAACCGTAGAAGTACTCACCACCATCGCTATCGTCATTTCCTACATGGGCTGGGTAGCCGCACAAATCAAAGCACTCGGACTCATTGTTAATATGATTACTCAGGGTGCCGTCAGTGAGCAGGCAGGCATGGTGTTGGGCATGGCCATTGTGCTGACCTACACAACACTGGGTGGTATGTTGGCGGTAGCGGTACTCGATTTTGTACAGATGATTGTGGTCATTGGCGGCTTATTGTTCATCGGCTACACCGTTTCTACCATGACAGGCGGGGTGACGCCAGTCATTGCGCACGCACATGCTGCTGGCAAGCTTGATTTTTGGCCTAAGGGCGACGCTTGGGTGTGGATTACGTTTATTGGCACTTGGATGACGATGATGCTGGGCAGCATTCCGCAACAAGATGTGTTTCAGCGTATTACCTCAGCTAAATCCGCCAAAATTGCACTTTGGGGCAGTATTTTAGGCGCATCTATTTACTTCCTATTCACCTTTGTCCCCATGTTTATTGCCTATGCCGCCACCATCATCGACCCCGCCTATTTTGGCAAAATGGTGGTAGAGGATTCACAGCGCGTACTGCCTAGCTTAGTATTAGAACGTATGCCCTTATTTGCGCAAATCATCTTTTTTGGCGCGGTGTTGTCAGCAATCATGAGTTGCTCATCTGCTACCTTGCTAGCGCCTTCGGTTACTTTTGCCGAGAATATTGTCAAAGGCTATATGCCCAATTTAAGCGATAAAGGTTTTTTGCGAGTCATGCGTATTTGCTTATTGGGCTTCGCAGGCATGGTACTCATATACGCACTTAACTCTGAGCGCTCTATTTTTGGCATGGTAGAAAGCGCCTATAAAATCACGTTGGCAGGCGCATTTGTACCTCTAGTATTTGGTGCATTTTGGCGACGCTCTACTAGTCAAGGTGCGCTGGCTGCTATTATTGGTGGCATAACTACTTGGGCGTTAATTGAGATTTTAGTGGGCGACGCCAGCTTAGTGCCACCACAAATGATTGGTTTAGGCGTCAGTATATTGGCACTGATAATAGGCTCATTACTGCCGCAAAAAATTGGTGGTAGCCCCACCAAACCACATGGCTATTTGCATGAACACGCGGCAAGACCGCATCAGCATTAAGCCTTATTCTGATAAATGCACATCAGCTCTTATTAAAGAGGTTGGCAATGCGCACAATAAAACGTAGAGCGCTGACCAAGCCGAATGCATTTAATAGGCTGACTGCATACCCTACAAAGTTCATCTGTGCGGCCATACACCGAGTGCTGTTGCTGAAAATAGCCAGGGTTACTATCAGCACCAAAAAAATCACGCAAGCTACTGCCACCTGCAATCAACGCATCGTTCAAGGTGGATTTGATTTCAGCCACCAACTTTTCACACTGCCCTAGCGTGACATTTTTGGCTGGTGTTTCTGGGTGGATGCGTGCGCGAAACAGTGACTCACTCGCATAAATGTTACCCACGCCCACCACCAAGTGACTATCCATGATGGCAATTTTAATAGCGGCGGAACGTGTAGCCAACTGTTGTTTTAAATAGTTGGCATTAAAAGTATCGTCTAATGGCTCTGGTCCAAGAGGTGCAAGCAGCGCATGCTGATTGGGCTGCAGGCCAGCCCATAACACGGCGCCAAAGCGACGCGGGTCACGCAACCTCAGTACCTGCCCAGACTTACCATTTACGCCATGAAACTCAATATCAAAATGGTCGTGCTTTTCGGGTGGATAATTTCTATCAAGCAAGCAAATGCGGCCAGACATGCCTAGATGCAACAGCAGTGTGCCGCTTGGAATTTTGTTGCCATCGGCAAACTCTGCCAAAATGTATTTGGCACGGCGACTTAAAGAAATTAAGCTGAGGTGAGCAAGCGTTTGTGGTAAATGTACCGGAATGGGCCAGCGCATACTGGCATTACGAATAACGACGTTTTTAACGGTTTGATTAACTAGCGGCAACAAACCGCGGCGAGTGATTTCTACCTCAGGCAGCTCAGGCATCAGGTGATGAGTAGTATTAGTTAATATTTAGCGGTGGATTTAGCATGGTAAACCCAACGTCGTTGGCAAAATGGTACAGGAGACCTTCTTCAGGGCGAGCAAGCAACAAATCAGGCGACTCTTGAATTTTGTCAAAATGCACTTTTGTGCCATCTTTAAGCTTAATTTTAAACGACGGATAAGTGATTTTACGGTCTGGTGTATACAACTCCACCTGCTTGGCTTGCGCTTGCTTCCAGCTAAAATCCAACCATTCGTTCAACTCGTTTTGCGTAATTTTGGCTTTTGGCGCATTGGTCTTCCAATTACCCTCCACGATATCTACTTGTAAGCCAATATCTTCCCACTGCTCTAAGTGCGCATAATCGAAACCTGCAATTTGCTTAGCCTCTGGCTGTGCTAATGGTGATTTGTCCACCATTTCAATGGCTTGTGTAGTTGCAGCTTCGGCATAACCGCCTGAAAGTAAATATACGCTGTCTTTATAGGCCACATATTGCTCATCAGTCACGGTATTAAACGTGCCAAATATAAACTCTTCTATGCCTGCTGCACCGCTTAATTTAAGGCGTAATTGCGGGTTATTTAAACCAAATTTTTCTTTATCTGTCGCGCTAAATTTATCTTTAGTTTTTGCCGCAATAATGGACAAAATACGCTGCACTGAAATTTGATCCGCCCGTGCTTTGTAAGGCGCTGTCATGCGCCAAAAACCATCAATTTTTTCAAATGTGGTTGGCGCTTGCGTAGGAAATTCAACTTTAATTGCATTAAAGTCGGCTAACTTGAGCGTGGTAACCTCATGCAGTGCAGGTCCGTCAATATTGGTTTGTGGGCGGAGATACAAAAATGCAACTAATCCTGCCACTAGAACTAACATGACTATATTAAGTAACCATCTATTTTTCATAGGCTATTTTTCATCTACATTACCATCTCTATTTTATGCCTTGCGACGCTTCCACCATAACCAAAATCCAGCGATAAAAATAGCTAGTGGGATAAAGTATTGGAAGCCATGGAATATGCCCATCGCCAGCAACCGGCTTTTATCATCGCTTGGAATAGTCACGTTAATGTCTTTTAGCGGCATCGGTTGAATGGTAATCAGCTTATCATCGCCCGCTAACCAGTTAATAATATTCACACCAAAATCCAAGTTGCCGCCGTTGGTGATAAAGGTATTAGATAAAAAATTGGCATTGCCCATGACGACTACGCGCTGACCTTTTTTGCCATAGATACGCTCTAAGGCTACACCAATATTAATCGGGCCACGTTTATCTGTTTTCTCATCAAACACGACTTTTTGTTTATTACCACCATCTACAATTTTGTCACTTTCCAGCCAGCCATTTGGCGCCACTTCTACTAGACGCCCTACTTTCCAGCCAAACTCATCTGAGGCTTTTGCATCTATCTCATGCGCCTCAGGAAACAGCGTGCGTAGCTGGAAATTACGCGTAATCGGATGGTCACCATAGAAGCTGGCAAACGCCACTTTGGCATCAGCACCGTAGGTTGCTGCGGTCATATCTACCGCAATGCCGGGCGAAACGGTAAAGCCTAAGTAGGCTGCCACTTCTTCTAAACCATGCAGATTATCGTTATCGAGTAACCATAGCAAATTGCCGCCAGATTCTAAATAGGCTTTAATTTTCTTAGCTTCAATCTCACTTAAATCAACCTGCGGGCTAGCTATGACTAACATGGCGCCGTTAGCCGGTACAGCTTGTGCAATAGTTAAATCTGGATTGGCAAATTTAAAGCCTTTAGTTTCTAACTGTTTACCAAACTCACCAATATCGTGGTTTTTTAAACCTTGCAAATGACGTTCACCATGCCCATCCAAAAACATAATAGGTTGCTGATTGGTACGCGCCAATCGCACCAACAAATTGGTCATTTCTTGTTCAGCAAATGGCGGGAAAATATGTTCGGTGCGTTTGTTGTACTCAACAACCGTTTCGCCATCTTCTTTAATATTGGCTTCTTGTGCCAATTTTGGCTCGGATGAAGGGTTGATAAATTTGAGGTTAACGTCTTTTTTCTCGCGCTTGTAACGCGCCACAAAATCAATCATGCCCTTTCTAAAGGTATCACCGCGATTAGCATCATCATTGGTGGCATACACAGTAATGTTGATGGGGTCTTTCATGGTTTTTAAAATATTAATGCTGCCTTGTGTGAGGATATTGCGATTGGCCTGCGTAATATCTTTTGCCGCACGATATTGATTGGACAGGTAGCCAAGCACTAAAACAAGCGATAAAAATATCACCACAAATAGCCAGCTTTGCGCCAGCATTTGTAAACGTAGATTTTTGTTGATTTTCAT
>JAABQZ010000087.1 GCA_011391175.1 Methylophilaceae bacterium
CTATCATGCTATTACGCTTATTACTGGGCTTAACAATATTTAGCGAGCATCGATGGTTTGCTAGTTACCTTCCAGCGTTTTTTCATTTAGTATTAGCAAGCTATTTATTTTTGTATGGTCATTTTCATTTTCGTCATGGTTTGAAAATAAAAACGCATAAGTAAGGGGATAAATAATGAAAAAAGTGACGCCTTGGCTACATTATCCACTGGTAATGACTTCTGTATTTATCCTTTTTGCATTGTTACAATCTCAGGGTGTTTCATTAATAGCCAGCACCTATCTGCCTATCATCATGGCAGCTTCGCTGATTACGATTCTAGAAATACAATTCCCCCACAACATAGTGTGGCGACCAATTTTTTCAGAATTAAAAATAGATTTGATGTTTATGACTGCGGTGCAACTTGCTCTGCCGCCCTTAGTCAGCTTCACCTTTATTTATTTACTGATTCAACCGATAAGCGCGCTTGATTTACCCTTTTCTCAAATCTGGCCACACACTTGGCCAATTTGGGCCCAAGCAATGGTCATGATATTAGTCGTTGATTTTTTGCGCTATTGGCTGCATCGCGCGGCACATACCAACAAATATTTATGGCGCTTGCACGCAGTCCATCACTCGGTTCAACAGCTTTACTGGCTTAATACCGCGCGATTCCATCCTCTAGAAAAAATATTGCAAATGATGATGGACAGTCTGCCATTTTTAATCATGGGCGTTAACGAACAGGTGTTGGCGCTCTATTACCTTGCCTATGCTAGCAATGGCTTTTTGCAACATGCCAACATACAGTTTCGTTTTGGGCCATTAAACTACCTGATAGGCACAGCCGAATTACATCGCTGGCACCACTCCCGGCGACCTGAAGAATCCAATGCCAACTACGGTAATAATGTGATTGTTTGGGACCTACTATTTGGCACCTGGTTTTTACCTAAAGACCGCAATATCAATACCTTAGGGTTGCTAGAAGCCGACTATCCAAAAACATTTTTGGGGCTGTTAAGCGCGCCCTTTAAACGCTAATTTTGCAGATGCAACAATTCATCTTTCGCATTTGGATGTTGCTTTATCGGCATCTAGATTGGAAAACTGTTGAACGTCTCACCCATAAACCATTGGCAGCACAAATGAGCGTTATGCATCGCCTGCTACAACAAAATCGTCATACGCATTTTGGCAACAAGCATCGCTTTTCCGAAATCAGCAATTATGCTGAGTTTCAAAAAAACATCCCAATACAAACATACGATTCATTGCGCCCCTATATTGAAGAGCAACGGTTAACTGGCGCACAAGCATTAACGGCTGAATCGCCAAAATTTTACGCGCAAACCAGCGGCACAACTGGCGAGCCAAAATACATTCCAATCACACCCACAACGTTGAAGTCGCACAGTGACGAACAGTCTTTGTTTTCATATTTACAATATCGTGCATGCCCGCATGCTTTTACGGGCAAAGCATTAGGCATCATGGGTGCGGCGGTTGAAGGCAATCTTGATTCAGGGCATGAGGTTGGTTCTGTTTCTGGTCATTTATACCAATCACTGCCTAAAATGATTCAATCTCGCTTTGTGCTACCCCCGGCCGTATCTAGCATTTCAAATTATGATCTCAAGTATTTAGTCATATTAAGATTAGCACTCGCGGAGCCTAACATTACCTATGCCGGCTCTCCAAATCCATCTACCTTCTTGCGACTACTGAATGTCTTAAATGAGCAACGCGAAGTGCTGATTCAATCCTTAGTCACTGGCAAACTGGATGCAATTGAAAGCCTTGATATCACGTTAAAAACCGAGCTTAAGCATAAGTTTAAGCCAGAGCCAGCAAGGGCGGCGATTATTAACAGCTTAGCTGAATTAACGTTTGCCAATGTTTGGCCACAGCTAAAACTGGTTACCACATGGACTGGCGGCAGTTGTGGTATTGCACTGACTGCGCTGCGTGAGAAATTGCCTCCAAATACTAAAGTGATGGAACTAGGTTATCAGTCTACCGAATTTCGCGGCAGCATTGCCTTGCAAGCCGAAACTAGAGCTGGCATGCCGCCCCTACATCATCATTTTTTCGAATTTGTAGCGCAATCACGCTGGGATAATAATGCCCCAGAATTTCTGACGCTTGACCAACTCACTTTACATCAAATTTATTACGTGATTGTCACTACCGCTTCAGGCTTATACCGATACTTCATGAATGATTTAGTAAAAGTTGATGGATTCTTTAATGCCACCCCTTTGCTGAGTTTTGTACAAAAAGGCAGAGGCGTGACTAATCTTACTGGAGAAAAACTTTACGAAGCACAAGTGATTCATGCTGTTAAAGATATCTCTGTAAAACTTGGTTTAATATCCAGTTTTTATATTTTAGCTGCCAATGAAAAAACCATGTCCTACCAGCTTTTTATAGAAGCCAATCCGTCCACCCCAATAAATCATGTAATCTTTTCAAGCCTACTGGATGAAAAACTGAGCACTCTCAACATTGAATACAAGGCAAAACGAGATAGCGGAAGGCTAACACCGCCAAGCACTGTTTGGTTAAAGCCTGATGTCTCCGAAGCTTACAAAATCAATTGCATCAACTTAGGTCAACGTGAAGGTCAATTTAAACCAGCCGTTTTGCAGTATCTTCATAACCTAAACTTTCCGCTTGCGGATTACGCGATTGAGTAAATTAATGGCTAACATGCCTATTTTAAAACTTGTTTTAAATCAGCTATCTATCCCTTTTAAGGTTAAATTTCGACATGCTTCTGCTGAGCGCACCGAGACTTCCAGTGTTTGGGTTGAGGCAATATCAAACAACGGTTTAACCGGCTATGGCGAATCATGCCCTAGGGACTATGTCACAGGTGAAACGACTGCGTCCGTTCAGCATTTTTTTTCAAAATATCAAAATGCCATATGCAAAGAAATCTCAAACTTAAGCACTTTGCGCGCATGGATAGCAAATCATCAAAATGCCTTGGATGCAAATCCAGCCGCGTGGTGCGCCATTGAGCTGGCCGTTTTGGACCTTCTTGCTAAGCAAGAAAATAAAACCATTGAGCAATTTTTAAATCTGCCCGCTTTGCATGGCAGTTTTCAATATTCAGCCGTGTTGGGTGATGCCAATAATGAGGCTTTTAAGCTGAGCGCAGAGCAATATAGTCAGCAGGGATTTACTGATTTCAAGTTGAAGCTTTCAGGAGAAATTGAGCGCGATAAAGAAAAAATAGCAGTTATGCGGCAATTGGCAAATGAAGGGATTAGATTAAGAGTAGATGCCAATAATCTATGGCAAAGCGCTGATGAAGCTATACGTTTTTTACAGGCATTAGACTACCCTTTTTTTGCGATTGAAGAACCGCTTCAACCTAATGCTTACCGCGAGCTTTCAATGATTGCAAATAGCCTCAACTGTAAAATCATTTTAGATGAAAGTTTTTTACGTATTGAACAATTCAACGCGTTACAAGCAGCGCCACAGCATTGGCTGATTAATCTGCGAATTTCTAAAATGGGTGGATTATTACGATCGCTAGCGATTATCGAATCTGCGCGCAAGTTAGATATTGGCCTGATTATTGGCGCACAGGTTGGTGAAACAAGCCTGCTTACACGGGTAGGGCTAACAGCCGCACAAGCCGCATCAGACATACTTATCGCACAAGAAGGCGCATTTGGTACACATTTGCTAGAAAACGATATATGCGAATCGCCGCTCATGTTTGCTAGAGCAGGATTGCTAGAAGTGGCAAATCACCCCAACCTTAGCCAATCTGGCTTAGGTTTTACCTTTCAAGAAAAGCCTCACTTTATATCAGCTTTATTTTGATAGTGCTACATGCATTACCAATAAAGATTGATACTGTTTTGAGGTAAAATCACACCTTTAGTTAATACTTAAGCAATCTAATGCTAACCTTTCAGCAAATCATATTAAACCTGCAGTCCTACTGGGATAAACAAGGTTGCGCCTTGTTGCAACCTTACGATATGGAAGTTGGCGCAGGCACAAGTCACACCGCGACTTTTTTGCGTTCACTTGGTCCAGAGCCCTGGAAAGCGGCTTACGTGCAACCTAGCCGTCGCCCAAAGGATGGTCGCTATGGCGAAAACCCAAACCGGCTTCAACATTATTACCAATATCAAGTGGTATTAAAACCCGCGCCTGCCAACATTTTAGAGCTGTATTTAGGCTCGCTAGAAGCATTGGGTTTCGACCTTAAAAAAAATGATATCCGCTTTGTGGAAGACGACTGGGAAAACCCCACACTAGGCGCATGGGGCTTGGGCTGGGAGGTGTGGTTGAACGGCATGGAAGTCACCCAATTTACCTATTTTCAGCAAGTAGGTGGCATTAATTGCAAACCAATTACTGGTGAAATCACTTACGGCTTAGAGCGCCTCGCTATGTACTTACAGGGTGTAGATAGCGTTTACGATTTGCAGTATTCAGGAAACGTGAAATATGGCGATGTATTCCATCAAAATGAAGTAGAGCAATCGACTTATAACTTTGAGCATTCCGATGTGGAATTTTTGCTCACGGCCTTTAATGCGCATGAAAAACAGGCACAGCATTTAGTTAAAGAAAAACTGGCACTGCCTGCTTATGAGCAAGTATTAAAAGCAGCGCATACCTTTAATTTGCTAGATGCACGCGGTGCAATAAGCGTGACTGAGCGCGCAGCTTACATTGGGAAAATCCGTAATATTGCGCGCACTGTCGCCGCCAGCTACTTGGATAGCCGCGCCAGACTTGGCTTTCCACTTGCACCAAAAAATTGGGCAGATGAAGTATTGTTAGATTTAAGCAAGTTAGAAACGCCTAAGAAAGTTGCAGCATAAGCATGGAAAAAAACCCGCATAACAAAAATTTATTAGTCGAATTATTTGTAGAAGAGTTACCGCCAAAGGCGCTGAATAAACTAGGTGAAGCGTTTTCTGGCGTGTTGTTTGAATCGCTTAAAGCGCAAGGTTTAACGCTTGATAACGCCAGTGTGACTGCTTTTGCTACGCCGCGCCGTTTGGCTGCACGTGTGATGTATGTAAAAGATAAAGCCGACGATAAGCAAATCTCACAAAAACTCATGCCCGCTAGCGTGGGCTTAGATGCCAATGGTAATGCAACGCCAGCTTTGATTAAAAAGTTGCAAAGTCTAGGCGCTGACGAAAGTGTTGTTAGCAAACTTAAAAATGACAATAACACCCTGTTTTTAGATGCAATGCAAGCAGGCGTGACGCTACCTGATGGATTACAAATAGCGCTAAACGAAACATTAGCCAAGCTGCCTATCCCTAAAGTGATGACTTACCAGCTGCAAGACGGCTGGACTAGCGTAAATTTTGTGCGCCCTGCGCATGGCTTAGTGGCCATGCATGGCAGCAGCACCTTGGATATTTCTGTACTAGGTTTGAAGTCTGGCAACACCACACAAGGCCACCGCTTTGAAGCCAAAAATGCTGTCATCACATTAAGCCATGCTGATACTTACGAGGCTCAATTGCTCACTGAGGGCTCAGTGATTGCCAGCTTTGCAACACGTAAAGCCGAAATCGCAAAACAGCTCAATGCAGCTGCGGCCAAAGAAAACTTGAAACCGATTGATGATGACGCATTGTTGGATGAAGTCACCGCGCTGGTCGAGCGCCCGAATGTGTTATTAGGCCAATTTGAAAAAGAGTTTTTAGAAGTGCCACAAGAGTGCCTGATTCTAACCATGAAGGCGAATCAAAAATATTTTCCGTTATT
>JAABQZ010000088.1 GCA_011391175.1 Methylophilaceae bacterium
GCCACCATCACGGAATTCCAAACGATATTGCGGACAACTTTTTATGTTGCTGTCTTTTAATTTAACGCACAACTTATTTAGCTCGGCGACAATGCTGGCTTTGCGCTTTGGCTCAGCTTTGCTGGGTGAAAAGTAACCCACTTGACTATCCAACCCAGCTAATACTTGTTCGCCAATTTTTACTTCCATGCTGGGTGGCGTGACATCCGCTACGTATTCGGCCATTTTTGGCACGCCAAATTGCAAAAACATCCAGCCAGCAAACACCGTAAGCAGCATGGCCACCAACACCCAGCCAAGGTGATTTTCTAAATAGTGTAAACCGCGCCAAAATGCACTGGTTTTAGAAGGCATGGCGGCCTCAAGCTCCCCGATATCTACAGCCTCTAGCATGCCGCCGTTGGGTAAATCAATCAGCCGTTTAGCCGAGCCCAACTTAGCCTGCACTTCCAAATCCGCCAAATTAAAGGTGAGTTTTTCGTCATCCACATCAAAAACAATCTGTTTGACATGCCCTACAATCCTCACCAATACTGGCTTATGGCTTGCCTTTAACCCGTCAAAATAGTTGGCTTGAAATGACACGATTTGATTAGACTAATTGATATGATTAGGCCAAACCTTAACCGAAGGATAGATCGACGTCGAACATCTCGGCAATTTCTTCACCAGTGGCTTTTACCTCGGCTTTTTTATCGCCGACAAATTGGTCAAAATCAACATCACCGACTATTTGTAATTTGCTAGCACGATACCTAGCCATGCGAATTTGCGCCCACGGTGTGGCCAAGCCAAATGTCAGCATAATCGCGATGATGTTAGAAAGGTATAACCAAGCAAAATCACGGGCGCGCAGGCTGCTTTTAAATGATAATTTATCCAGCGTCGTGTTATTCCAAATGAGGTTGCCAATACGCGCCTGCAAGTAACCCAAAAAGCCAAAAATAAACAGCAAATATATAGCTAAAATCACCAGTCCTACCATCATGCTAGCCAGTAAAAGTTTGGGATTCTTGAGTAAATCACTTATTTTGTCTTTTGAGTTCGAGTCCGCAGTATCTTTAGCTTCCATTTGTTCTAACTGTTCTTGAATTTTCTGCAAATCTTGCTCAGACAGTTTTTCTTGCATTTCACCCTCAAACTGCTCTACTTGCGCTTCTGGAGAAGGTTCTGCAACGGCTTGTTCTGCGGCTAGCTCGCTTGCTGACGGAGGATTGCTATCTGAATACACGCGCTCAACTGTCTTAAATTCAGACGTTTTAATTTCAGGTGCTGTAATTTCTTCCTCTGTAGGTGCTTGTGCTTCAACCTCATTCGCCGCCAACACCATTTTTTGTGAATTGACAGGTGCAAAAGCCGCAATATTTGCAGACAGCATTAACTGGCTCTGAGTAGAGCTAGCAGCCTTGGCTCTCTCTGTATAGGCTTTATAAGCAGGAATAGCCACTGCAGCCAAAATGCCAATCAATGGCACGATAAAAAGAATCATATACACTTTATAAAACCCTTTTACCACGCGTTCCATGTCAAATTGGCTTAAGCCAAAGCGATGGTGATTGACCAAAAATTGGTTTTTTTCGTGCGCTGCATACGGCGCAGCCATACCAAAAGTAATCATCGTCAGTAGCGGCAAACCAATAAATACGCGTACGGCCTTACCAACCGTACCAACAAAGTCAAACCTTAAACCGCGATGGCTGCTATTACGCGCATTAAAAATAGAACCGCGCACCACCAGCCAAGGTAGCGCAATAAAAATCAGCAAAAAAACTAAGCTTTGCAAAATAGGGTTGATAGCTGCCACCACTAACAGCGCCAGCGCAATGAGGCGCCCTTTTAAAATAGAGATGGGTTTGGCGTGATAATCAAAGCCGACGTTATCAATTAAGGTATTGTTATAAAAGTATTTTTTACGACGGACTTTGGCCCATGCTGAATAAATTCCCAAAGTCACTATACTCAGCAATAAATTGACAATCCATATACCAAAATACTCTGAAGTCTTGCCTTCAAAAATAACAGGTGTGGTTTTTTGTATGTTCTTTTGATTCAAGCTTTGATTGGAATTTTGATCATTTGTGACGTCGACCATACCTGCCCCTTAAATGGTTTGTATAGGTTATTGTGTGTAAGAATTTTACTTTGTAGCAGTGTAACTGATTTGATAAATTTGGCATATTGGACAAGTTCTCACATTATTTAACTGATTTTTTGTTTGCAAATCAAGCGCATTCGGGCAAAATTCGGTTTCTGCTTTTACAATACTTTCTTACGCTTTATCGACTATGTCTTCAATTGCAATTTTTCCTCAACAAAATAACCCTGAACAAAACATCCAGGCACAGCCGCAATTACCGATTGCATGGTATGCAGACCCAAGTGTTTATGCACTAGAACAGCAGTATTTGTTTGCTAACGCGCCTAAATATGCTGGGCACGCACTGATGGTGCCCAATGCAGGCGACTACTATGTGCAAGATTGGATGCATGGCGCAAAAAGTCTAGTAAATCATGCGGGTGAAATATCGTTGATTAGCAACGTATGCAGGCATCGCCAAGCCATTATGTTGAATGGCAGTGGCAACACACCGAATATCGTGTGTCCATTGCACCGTTGGACTTATAGTTTAGACGGCAAACTTTTAGGTGCGCCACATTTTGACGAAAACCCTTGCTTGCACTTGCAAAAAACACCCTTGCAAAATTGGCAAGGCATGCTATTTGAAACACCACACAATATTGTCAAAGAGCTAGATTTGCTTGGCTGCAAGCATGATTTTGATTTTAGCGATTACAAGCTGGATAGCGTTAACATTGAGCATTACCAGTTTAATTGGAAAACGTTTATCGAGGTGTACCTAGAAGACTATCACGTTGGGCCGTTTCACCCCGGCTTAAACCAAGTAGTCGATTGTGATGATTTGCATTGGGATTTTGGCGAAAATTTTAGCGCACAAACGGTGGGCTATAAGGACGCGCCAGTAAAACATTTATCCCCTGCCTATCAAAAATGGCAAGCTGAAATACACCGATTTCAAGGCGACAAACTCCCAAAGCATGGCGCCATCTGGATGGTTTATTACCCATTTTTAATGATGGAATGGTACCCCAATGTGTTAGTGGTATCGCACCTGATTCCCACTGGAGTGAACAGCTGCAGCAATGTGGTGGAATTTTATTACCCAGAAGAAATTGCCTGCTTTGAGCGCGCCTATGTCGAAGCCCAGCAAGCGGCATACCATGAAACCGCCATTGAAGATAAAGAAATTTGCCAACGCATGCACGATGGCCGCCAAGCATTGTTTGCTCAAAATATTGACCAGCGCGGGCCTTATCAGCACCCGCTGGAAACTGGCCTAGCACATTTTCACGTGTGGTATCGTCAGCATATGCAAGCGCAATTAAACCCTGCCTAATATGACCCCATATTAATGAAACTTCCCCACTTAGGTAGCTTGTGGATGTTGGTCGCTGCACTCGGCTTTGCCATCATGGGCGCACTAGTGAAAGCAGGTGCAACAAAATTTAGCAGCGCGGAACTGGTGTTTTATCGCTCTGCTTTTGGTTTAATGGCGATTTATACTTACATTTTTGCCAAAAAATTACCACTAAAAACACCCGTATTAGCCAAGCATATGTCGCGCGCTTTGGTAGGATTTATCGCGCTGGTGTTATTTTTTTATGCCATTGCTCACTTACATTTAGCCACCGCCGTTACGCTGAATTACACTTCGCCTTTATTTTTAGCGCTATTTATGCCTTATTTGTTGCATGAGAAACCAAAAGGTATTTTATATATTGCCGTCGCAATTGGTTTTATTGGCGTGGTGTTATTGCTAAAACCCACATTACATAGCAACGATGCCCTAGCAGGCGCAGTGGGATTGGCTTCTGGGGCAGGCGCTGCGATTGCCTATATTAATGTGAAGCAATTAGCCAACTTAAATGAGCCTGATTGGCGCACTGTATATTACTTTACGTTGGTTTCTACTATCGCTTCTGGTGCATGGATGTTACTCAGCGGCTTAGTCGATCAACCTGGGTTTACCGCGCTTGGTTGGCAAGATTTATCTGTCTTAATAGGTTTAGGCATATCCGCCACCATCGCACAACTGGCCATGACGCGCGCGTATCGTACGGGGCACACCCTCACTGTCGCTAGCCTCGCCTATCTCACCGTCGTGCTGGCTAGTTTTTTTGGCGTGCTATTTTGGCAAGAGCAGCTATCTGCTGGCGAGTGGCTTGCAATTGGTCTAATCATTCTAAGTGGTGTCATTAGCGTAAATGCAACAAACTCAACCGCCAAATAACTGGCATATATAGCTAAAAACCACAAAATACTGTGGTTGCCTTTTTTAGAAACCACAAACTGCAATTTCGCGCAAATTGCCTGCCGATTTTTTCATAAAACCACTAGACATTTCAATAAGTTAGCAGTAATCTGTACTTTCCGTGTTAAATATGTGAATTTAAGTTTTAATGAATAAACTTAATATGCTTTTTAAATATATAGCTCAATATATTGCACTGTTTTTAGCCACCTTTTTGCTCAGCGGCTGTTTAGGTGGCACTGTTGCGCAACAAATTGTGCGCTCTATCGCCACTAGCGTCGCCGACAAAGCGATGGCGCGCGCCATGGATGTGGATGAAAACCAAGCTTACAATAACCGCCAGACAGAACAGCCTTACGCGCAAACAGCGTCCTTAGCAGCACCTAACGCCTCTTTGCCGCAACCTTACAAACCAACACTTACTCAAGCACAAGTAGACGAACAGTTAGCCAAACAAAATTTAACGCGTTTAAATTCGATAAAACGTAGCTTGCAAGAAACTCAGCCAAACCCTTATCAAATCGCGATTGCCAACATGGCGTTTGAGGAAGTGAAGCCAATAACAGAACCGTTGCCGCAAGAAACTGCGGAAGTTGAAAGTTCGCACGTCGTCATACAAAGTAGCCAGCTGGTACGTGTCGAGCTGTTTAATATGCTGATAGGGGAAGAAAAAAATGCCGTTTTCGAAAATGCGCGCGTGATTGGCGCCACCAATTTACCGCAAAAACGTGAATGGGCTATATGGCACGTGGCCACTGGTGCGATTCAATCCAACAACAATCAGCCAGATAAAAAATTAATTACATTTTTAATTCCGCCAGAATTTGGCAAACTGCCAAGCGGTGCGGTCGCTGTGGTAGAGCTTGCTAGCCCAGGCGAGCTGAATGTAGCGCGCTATAAAGCCAGGTAATTAAGCAAAGCGCACGGATATTACGGCTCTAGCAATCCGCTACGCATGGCAATCAGCGCAATCTCGGCTGAATTTTGCGCATTTAATTTCTGCTTAATGTTATACAAATGTGTACCGACTGTGCGCGGGCTTAAAAATAAATTCTCAGCAATCTCGTTCGTCGTTTTGCCTTTTGCTAGCGACATAAACACTTCAAATTCACGCTCACTCAACACATCCACTGGGCTTTGACTGCCACTTAATTGCTGAATCGCCATTTGTTGCGCTACGCTAGCCTCGATATACTTTTTACCACTAGCCACCATACGAATCGCTTTAATCAATTCCTCAGCCGCGCTGCGTTTTGTTAAATAGCCCATCGCTCCAGCATTCAACACCCGCTTAGGGTGTACTGAATCTTCATGCGCACTCAATACCAAAATTTTGGCGCTACTATCTTTGGCCAAAATCCGCTCTATCGCCTCTAAGCCGCCCATGCCAGGCATGGTAATG
>JAABQZ010000089.1 GCA_011391175.1 Methylophilaceae bacterium
AGCTCGCCACTTGTGCTGGCGTTAAATTGACATTCACCCCAAGCGCCTCTAAAACATCCGCACTACCGCAGGTAGAAGAGACTGAACGGCCACCGTGCTTAGCGACCTTTGCACCTGCTGCTGCTGCCACAAATGCAGAAACGGTGGACACATTAAAGGTTTGAATGCCGTCGCCCCCAGTGCCACAAGTGTCGATTAAATGCGTGTTATCGCTAATGTCTACCTTGGTGGAAAGCTGGCGCATCACGGTTGCAGCTGCAGCAATCTCATCAACACTCTCACCCTTAACGCGCAACGCCACCACCAAGCCTGCAATTTGTGCAGGTGTCAGTTCGCCGCCCATCACTTGTTGCATGATGGCCAGCATATCAGCATGGCTTAAATCATTGCCATTTAAAACTTGTTCTAATGCTTGTTTGAAAACCACTTTTAATAAGCTTTCAAAAAATTATTGAGTAAATCATGGCCATGCTCGGTGAGGATGGATTCTGGGTGAAACTGTACGCCTTCTACCGCCAAGGTTTTATGCTTCACGCCCATAATTTCACCATCGTCTGTCCAGGCTGTAATTTCCAAACAATCGGGAATAGTTTCGCGCTCTATCACCAGTGAGTGATAGCGGGTAGCAGTGTATGGATTGGGCAAGTCTTTAAATACGCCCTTATTGGTGTGGTGAATCAGTGAAGTTTTGCCGTGCATTAAAGTTTTGGCTTTGACGATGCGTCCACCAAATGCTTGGCCTATACTTTGATGTCCCAAGCAGACACCAAGCAACGGGATTTTGCCTGCAAATTCGTTAATCAGTGCCAAGCTAATGCCTGCCTCGTTAGGTGTGCATGGACCTGGTGAGATGACAATTTTTTCTGGCTTTAACGCCGCAATTTTTTTTAGGTCGATTTCATCATTTCTATACACCTGCACATCTTGACCCAACTCGCCTAGATACTGGACTAAGTTGTAGGTGAAAGAATCATAGTTATCTATCATGAGTAACATAATTTGCTCTTAAATTCTGTTAAATACTGTCAAATAAAACCGTCAAATAAATTGCAGTGCTAAATCGTTGTGTCGATGAAATAGCTTTTATTTAGCTTTGACCATTTTTTCAAAGTCTTCAATACTAATCGGCCGACTAAAATAAAAACCTTGGAAAAATCGACAACCAAATTTTTTCAAAATCTCAAACTGCTCTAATCGCTCAACGCCTTCCGCCACAATATTACATTGAATAGTCTTACCAATCGCCAATATCATTTGTATGATGGCGGCATCATTCGAATCTGTCAGCACTTCATTCACAAACGATCGATCAATTTTAATTTGCGTGACTGGCAACTTTTTAAGATACACCAACGCAGAATGGCCCATACCAAAATCATCTAGGGCGATTCTTATCCCAATTTCTTTTAAAATATTAAACTTATTAATCACGTCCTCAATGTTGTCTATCACTGCTGTTTCTGTTAGCTCAAGCTTCAAAAAATCTGGGTTAATCCCTGTTTCCGTAATAATATCGCTTACTTCTTGAATAAAGTTAATGTACAAAAACTGTTTGGCACTGATATTGACTGAAAGCATGATTTTACTTAATTCAGGCGAACTTTCCCAAGCTTTAAGTTGGCGGCAAGCTTGTAGCAATACCCAGTGGCCAATTTTAATGATTTGATTATTTTTCTCAGCAATCGGGATAAATTCGGCTGGACCAATATTACCTAGTACAGGGTGCGTCCATCTCAGCAAAACTTCAGCCGCGATTACTTTTTGGTCGGCATCTAAAATGCTTTGAAAGTTGAGATAAAACGCATTGTTTCTGAGTGCGTCATCTAGAGACGATTCAATCGCAAAGTTTCTTTCCATGTTACTTTGCGTAACATGGTCATAAAAACGATAAGTATTACGGCCAGCTTGCTTGGATTGATACATCGCTGTATCGGCATGCCTGAGATGGTCTTCAAAACTGAACTCATCATTATTAAATAAAACAAGGCCTAGGCTTGCAGCCGCTTGAAATTCAAACATCTCCAGCTGGCAGGGTTCATTAAGTGCCAGTAATAATTTTTTTGCAACTTCAGTCGCCTGCTTGTAAGCAATGTTTTCATCTACATCGAGGTCTTCGATAATCATAATAAACTCGTCACCACTCAACCGCGCCACAGTATCACCCGCCCTAATCATGCGCTTAATTCTACGTGCAACCTCAATCAGCACCTGATCGCCTGAATCATGCCCTTTGGTATCATTGAGCAGCTTGAAATTATCTAAATCTAGAAAAATAAGTGCGCAGTAGGCTTTGGAACGCTTACTGGTAGCCATTGCATGCTGAAAGCGATCGATAAGCAGACGCCTATTAGGTAAGCCGGTCAGTACATCGTAGTAGGCAAAGTTTTCTATTTCCTTTTGGGATTTTTTCTGTACCGATATATCACGTATAAAACCTGTGACCAATGTTGTGCCGTCGCTTTGTAACGAAGTAAGCGTGAGCTCTACCGGAAACTCAGTGCCATCAGCACGCATCGCAGTAAGCTCTATACGTCGATCAAATATATGCTTTTTACCAGTCAGCACAAATTCGCGATGTTTAGTCTCATGCGCTCTACGCGATGAGGGAGGAATCATCACTTCAGTCAGCCGCTTGCCCATCACCTCGTCTTTTGTATAACCAAAAATGCGCTCCGCAGCTGGGTTAAATTCTACCAAAGCCCCCGTTTCGTCAATGGTGACAATGCCATCCAAAGCGCCATTAATCACCGAACGCAATTTAATATCATTGTTCAACAATGCCGCCTCAGCCTGATTTCTTTTAGACTGCATGACGGATATCAGCAACATCATCACTACCAGTATCACTATAAACATCCATAATGAGAATATGCCTTCATCTGCATCGACGCTATAGAACTCACCAAAACCCTGCGAGGTGGCCCATACCGCAATTGCCGACAGGATAATGACGACGAGCGAACCACCCACAATGCCAAAATTCATCGACGCCCAAATCAATATCGGCAGAATGAGGAATATTGAAAGCATGAATTGTTTGTTCAAGCCAGTCATATAGACTGTAATCACTAACTCGCACAAAACAAATACGACCAACCAAGTTAATAACTGATAAATTTGATGTGCATTGATATGCAGTTTTTGTTTGTATATATTGAGCGCCAAAGGCAATGCCAGTAGCACGCCTACTGTATCGCCCAACCACCAGACAAACCAGACTCTAGCCATGTCATCAGACACTAGACCACTGTAATATAAGGTAAAGACACCGCCCGTGGCGGAAATCAGCATACCAATTAAAGCAGCACCTATCATTAGGCCAATATCTTTTTGTTTTAGCAAACTATGATTAAATCGCGATATTTTAAGCAAATAAGCAGTCAAGTACGGCCCTGCCGTATTGGTGATAGCGATTGCAAGCGAGGTGAGCATTGATAAGCCTGCGGAATACTCAACCATGACAACAGTAAGGTAGATAGCGGGCAGGCTGATATTGCCCCAGCGCATAATCGCGCCTACAGCGATACCAGTTGGTAGCCACATCATGGTGGCAACTGAGTCCTTGTAAGGCACCATCAGGCCAAATTTGGCCGTAATAAAGTAGGCCAACACGATAACTACAAACTTCGCGATGCTCGAATTGTGGATTGAATTGTATGGAGTGAGCATGTTAATAACTGCGGATATTAATAGGTGTACATAGAGGCTATCTTGGATTCTAGCTTGGCATTACTGATTGACATCAAGCCCTGCTTGCACAATTTCTGCCGCACGTAGCACCGCCTTTGCTTTGTTTTGCGTTTCATCCCATTCAGATGATGGTATAGAATCGGCCACAATGCCAGCCCCAGCTTGCACATAGAGCATATTATTTTTAATCACACCACTTCTAATGGCAATTGCCACATCCATATCGCCATCAAATCCTAAATAGCCCACCGCGCCAGCGTAGATGCCACGCTTACTTGGCTCCAATTCATCAATGATTTCCATGGCACGCACTTTTGGCGCGCCAGAAACTGTGCCAGCAGGGAATGTCGCTTTCAACACATCGATCGCATCTAAACCGGGCTTAAGTTTGCCTTCTACGTTACTTACAATATGCATGACATGCGAATAACGCTCTATCATCATATTATCAGTTACTTTAACCGTGCCCGTTTGCGCCACGCGCCCCACATCATTGCGACCCAAATCCATCAATTGCACATGTTCAGCACGCTCTTTTGGGTCTGCTAATAACTCGTCTGCTAATGCTAAATCTTGTTCACGCGTTTTACCACGCGGCCGTGTACCAGCAATCGGACGTGAAGTCACGATGCCATCATCTAAGCGCACTAAAATTTCTGGTGAAGCACCCACTACATGGTGATCGCCCATATCATAATAAAACATATAGGGTGAAGGATTTAAGCTACGCAATGCGCGATACAGCGATAAAGGCGACGCACTAAATGACTGGCTCATGCGCTGGCTTAATACCACTTGCATGATATCGCCTTCAAAAATATAGTTTTGCGCTTGCTTAACCGCGGCTTTGAAATTATCTTCGCCGAATTCTGATTTTGCTTGGGTTTTGGCAGCGGGCAATGATTGTGGAATCGTTACTGTTTTGCGCAGCATGTGCACTAGTTCATTTAAGCGTTGCTGCGCATTCTC
This sequence comes from Methylophilaceae bacterium, assembly GCA_011391175.1. GTDB lineage: Bacteria > Pseudomonadota > Gammaproteobacteria > Burkholderiales > Methylophilaceae > Methylotenera_A. The sequence goes on from JAABQZ010000089.1 coordinate 4,660, forward strand.
GTAGGCATTTGGCTCACTTGGGTTTGCATAGACAATAAAATATAACTTGCCACTTAGGTTATCTACCACCGCAATTTCTTCAGAAACCATCAACAGCACATCTGGCGTATTGATATCATCTGGCTTGCTGGTATTAGCCAAACGCTTTTCAATATAGCGAATGGTTTCGTAGCCAAAATAGCCTGCCAACCCGCCAGTAAAGCGCGGCAGACTTGCGTTGTTAGCGGGTGGTATTTTAAAACGCGCCTGAAATTGTTTTACAAAATCTAGGGCATTGGTATTTAGGTGGGTTTCGATTGTTTTGTTATTTTCAATCACTTCTACTTTAAACCCATGCGCCACAATGCGCGTTTTGGCGGGCAAACCAATCATGGAATAACGGCCAAAACGCTCGCCGCCTTGCACACTTTCTAACAAATAAGAAAACGGTGCATTGGCAAGTTTTAAGTAAAGTGAAAGTGGGGTGTCGAGATCTGCAAACGTCTCTAGCACCAACGGAATGCGGTTATAGCCCTGCTTAGCGAGCGCGCTAAACTCAGTGTGTGTTAATGGTGACAACATAAAAAATCCTCAAATATTTTGGTTCTTACTTTAGTTTAAATGGCGAAGCAAATTTGGGCGTTAATGCATTAACGCCAACTGTTTTGCCATCGCCAACTTAAACTAGTAAACATATTGAGAATTTCTATAAGATTACTAAGCTGCTGCAAGTGATGCGCGTAACTCACTTACAATCGTATTATAGCGATTTTTGTCAGTATCTTTACCTTGGGTAAATATCGCATTACCAGCCACAAATGTATCTGCGCCTGCTCTCGCAATTTCGGCAATATTTTGCGCATTAACGCCACCATCCACTTCCAGCCAAATTTCACGGCCAGTTTCTTTGGTATACGCATCAATGCGTGCACGCGCTTGTTTAAGTTTTTGCAAAGTAGACGGAATGAATTTTTGTCCACCAAACCCTGGGTTCACTGACATCAACAAAATCATGTCCACTTTATCCATTACATAATCTAAATAATGCAACGGCGTGGCTGGGTTAAACACCAGACCAG
>JAABQZ010000008.1 GCA_011391175.1 Methylophilaceae bacterium
ATTAACCCGCAGGAATCACGCGAAATTTTTATCCGCGAAGCGCTGGCAAATGGTGAGTTCGATAGCAAAGCCGCATTTTTTGTGGCAAATGAGCGATTGATTGCAGAGGTGGAGGAGCTAGAACATAAGGCGCGTCGCCAAGATGTGTTGGTAGATGAACACCAGTTATTTTCCTTTTACGATAGCAAAATCCCAGCAGATATTTTCCAAGCAGCCACTTTTGAAAAGTGGCGTGAAGGCGCGGAGAAGCTTAATCCTAAGCTGTTATATTTAACACGTGACGATTTAATGCGTCACGGCGCCGATGCGATTACTGCGGTGCAATTTCCTGAAAAAATGCAGCTAGAAGGTGTGGAAGTTACGCTTAAATATCGCTTTGAACCTGCGCATATACTGGATGGCGTGACCGCAACCATTCCATTGATGTTGTTGAACCAACTCGACTCGACCCCAACTGAATGGCTGGTGCCAGGCATGTTGCGTGAAAAGCTGACTTATTTAATTAAGGCGCTGCCGAAAAATTTTAGGCGGGTTTGCGTGCCGGTGCCGGAGTTTGTCACAGGCTTTTTGCAGCATGCTGAAAACCAGCCGAATGTACCGTTATTGGAGACTTTAGCAAGCTATATTCAACATAAAACCACGCTTAAAATTAGCCAAGAAGACTGGGTGTTAAACGACATTCCGCCACATCATTTAATGAACTTTAGTGTGGTGGATGATGCAGGGCGTGAACTTGCGATGGGGCGAGATTGGCGGACACTGCAGAAACAACTTGGCCAAGCTGCGCAGCTGACGTTTAGAAACACCTCCCCTGATATTGAGAAAACCAATCTCAAACAATGGGACTTTGGTGACCTGCCACAAACCCTGAGTTTTGAGCGCGATGGCCTGAAAGTCACGGGTTATCCCGCATTAGAAGATAATATCGACGCAGTTTCGGTGAAATTGTTCGATACAGCACAAGAAGCTGAAGCTAATCACCGCCAAGGCGTTGCGCGCTTGATGCGCTTTGAGTTAAAAGAGCAAGTAAAGCAACTAGAAAAAGGCCTGCCCAACTTTAACCAATATGCGTTGGTGTTTAGAAACATCATGTCGCCAGATGACTTGCGCGAAGATTTGCTGACGGCGATTGCCGATCGTGCATTTATTGGTGAAGATGATTTGCCGCGTAGCAACTCAGAATTTATGCAGTTAAAACAACGCGCTAGAACGCGCTTGCCAGCTGTGAGTGAGGCGATTGCACGGCAAGCTCAGACGATTGCCACTGAATACCAAAGCTTAATCAATAGCCAAGCTAAAATGCCGGCCACGGTCAATCGCCTTAAAAAAGATGTTGAACAACAGGTGCAACTGTTAGTGTATAAAAATTGTTTTACACAAATCCCTTGGACACATTTGCAGCATATTCCACGCTATTTAAAAGCGCTCAATTTGCGCATCCAAAAACAACCAGCTAACCCAGAGCGCGATGGTAAAAACGCTGCCAGCGTGGGACTGCTATGGCAAAAATGGCAAGACAAGACGCACCAGTTACAGCAGGCTGGAAGCCTTATCCCGCCTTCTTTGCAGGATTATCGTTGGCTTATAGAGGAGTTACGTGTTTCGTTGTTTGCACAGGAACTCAAGACGCCATTTCCAGTCTCGATTAAACGACTTGAAAAAACTTGGCAAGATATACAACATTAATGGCAACAAAATTACCCAGCAACAATGCGTTCGAAGAGTTTTTACAAACGCCAAAAATTGACAAACATTTTCGCTTAAGCATTAGCCGAAATACGCTGGTTGCGTTTATCGTTTCCCTGTTGATTCACGCATTGATTTTGTTTTTTGTGGTGCCTAAGTTCAAACAAGCACCAGAAGTAGAGCCACCGCCATTTCAAGTGGTACTTGCACAACCTGAACAAGCAGAAACACCGCCAGCACCATTGCCAGAAACACTGCCTCAGGAGCCAATACCAGAGCCGCCTGCAGAGCCAGTCAAAAAAGCTGAGCCCTTAAAACCAAAAGTAATGACCAAGCCAAAAAGCAAAACGCCCAAATCATCCGATTTTTCGGTACCTGATGTGATGACGGCACCTGAGCCCGCACCCGATAAATTACCTACTAAACCAGATGACAAGCCCGTTGATATGATGGCTTATGTCAACAAGAAGCGTGCAGAGCGCGCCGCCGAAGAAGCCAACGCTGCTAGAATTAATGCCGAAGCCGTTGCCAAAGAAAGAGGGCTCAGTGAGGAGGAAAAGCGTGACGCCAAAATTAAGAGTAATTTTCAGAATGGTACCAATGGCATATTTGAAATCACCAGTTTAGGAAACCGCAACGCCACGTTTACCTTTTTAGGTTGGGTTGGGGATTTCAGCGCCTCGCATCGCCAATATTTTGAAGTGGAAGCTAGTGGTAGTGAGGATGTGCGTCGAGTGATGATCCGGCGCATGATTAGCTTGATTCGCGAGCACTACCAAGGTGATTTTAATTGGGAATCGCACCGCATGGCGCGCACTATCGTGCTTTCTGCACGGCCAGAAGATAGTGCAGGACTAGAAGATTTTTTAATGCTGGAATTTTTTGGTCAAAACTACAAAACGGCTTTATAAATCTATTTATTCAGTCGCCTTGTCCCACCTCGCCCAATTTAACAGTGTTAATAAGCGGCTTAAAGAAAACGAAGTTAGGGTTTTATAACACAAAGCTCTGCAGCCATTTTGCCGACGGACCACATGGCCTCATTGTTTTTACCTCTCAACGTATAACGCCCATTACTGTACATAAAACCTGATGCCACTTTCTGTACTGGTAATATGATTAACGTGCCATCTACTAGTGAGATATTAGCCGCAACTTTTTTGACTTCATACCTGTGCATGCTATTTCTGCCACCACGCATCGTCGTAAAGCCCTTTTCTGTAAACCTAACCGCAAGTTCAGTGCCACGGTCGCATGCATAATGTACACCTTTTGCATCAGCAGGCAACGTAGCACAAGCACCGATAAAGCAAGTTGCGATACCAGCGAATGTGATGGCAATGGCCTTTATTAATTTAGTCTGCATAACGTGGTCTTGATAATAAACAACTAGTTTACACTTGCATTAATGTATTTCTAATGGCTGATTCGTCTAAACTTTTACCAATCACCACAATGCGATTTGTCGGTTCATCTTCTGTCCAGCCTTGTAACAAAGTTGGCGGGTAAGGCGTAAAATGCACAGCATGAATTGCCAGTGGTGCTGGCTGGTCAGCTGCATGGATAATGCCTTTCAAGCGCAGTAAGTTAGTACCGTGCGTTTGACATAACTTTAAAATAACCGGTTTTAAATCACGCCAATTGATTGGGTTGGGTAGAGTGACAGTGAAACTATCAATCTCGTCATGCTGATTTTTTAGCATACTTGTTGCCTTAACAGGGGCACGCAACCAGCGTTGTGGTTCGGCACGCTTGCCTGAGGGGTCAAACAAACCTACATCGATGATAAAATCTGGCTCGATTATACCCATGCTGATTTTATGCTGAGTGGCACCTGGGTTGATTTTGATCAGCTTTTCTTTTAAATCAGATAGCTGTTCAGGCGTCGCCAAATCAGTTTTGGTCAGTAGCAACACATCGGCTACGGCGGCTTGTTTACGCGCTTCTAAGTGCTCTTCTAGTTGTTGCAAACCATATTCACTATCCACCGTCACTACCACTGCATCTAACCTAAACACGCTTTCAATGACGGGCTCATTCAGTAAGTTGCCTAAAATAGGGCCTGGGTCAGCCATGCCGGTAGTTTCGATGACGATGCGATTAAATTGTGGAATCGCTTGCAGTGCGCGCTTGAAAAATAAATCGCGCATGGTGTCCGCTAGCTCGTTTTTCAGAGTGCAACAGACACAGCCGCTACTTAATAACACGGTGTTATCAGCAATCTGCTCGCTATCTACTTGGGTTGCCAGAATATGATCTAGCCCAGTTGTGCCCAGCTCATTGATGATGACAGCGCTATCTTTCATTGCTGGTTGCGCCAGCAAATGATTTAGTAATGTGGTTTTGCCTGAGCCTAAAAAGCCAGTCAGTAATGTGACGGGAATACGATTATCCATAGAAACCTTGTGCTGCTAATTTGCATATTGATTTTACGTTAAAAAGTGACTAAAGCCACTTGCCATAGGCAAAAAAAGAGGCTACCGAAGTAGCCCCATAAATCACAAAAGTGAATTATTATTTTTTCTAATAGTGTGATTCTAATGCCGCACTTTTAATCTCTGCTAACTGGTATAGTGAGTTGCACAACCAGTTAAATTGCTGCAATCACTGCGGGCGATAGAATCTTATTGGTACTCATGATGCTTCTTTAAATATTAATAATGCGCTAATTTAACAAGCTAAATTCGCTATAAAACATTAAAATTACGACTTTAAAGATTAATTTTCTTTAAAAATATAAATCTTTTTTAACAATGTTCATTAAAACACTTTCACAAAAAACACATCGTAAACAATTGTTAACGATTTATCGTTTGCCCTTGGTTGTGATTTAGTAAAATCGACACAGTCAATTTCTAATTCGCTCATTTGCAAACTCTTTTTAGTCACTAAACGCCCGAAAGATACAATTCAACACATGCAAGTATTTTACGAAGAAGATAGCCAATTTAAAGTGGCAACGGTGATGACCGACAACGCAGGCTCTCTGCAAGTGGAGTCTGCCAGCGGTAAACGTAGCAAAATAAAGGCGGCTAATGTGTTGTTGCGGTTTGAACTTGCGCCACAAGGCTTTATGGATGCGGCTGCTGGCGAGGCAGAAAAATTAGAAGTAGAATTTTTGTGGGAATGTTGTGGTGAACCAGAGTTTTGGTTTGAAGATTTAGCCGCTGAATATTACGGTAAAAAACCAAGCCCAATTGAAGCGGCTGCAACGGCGATTAAGTTACACAGCGCCCCAATTTATTTTTACCGCAAGGGCAAAGGCCGCTATAAAGCAGCGCCAGCCGAAACTTTAAAGTTAGCGCTTGCCGCAGTGGAGCGCAAAAAATTGCAAGCCGAGCAAGTGGCAATTTGGGTGCAGCAGCTCAATAATAAGACTTTGCCAGAAGCCTTTATCAATAAGGCAGACAGTCTAGTTTATCATCCCGATAAAAACTCGTTGGAGTGGAAAGCGATAGACGAAGCGGCGCAAACTTCAGGCAGGTTGGCTCTCACAGTGATGCATGATTGCGGACTGATTCACAACGCGCACGACTATCACTTAGGTGCATTTTTACGCGAGATGTTTCCACAGAAAACTGGCTCTGATAAAAATGGTCAGGCAGGCACGGATTTTCCAGCGTATGACATGCCCAAAATCCCTGACGATTTGCCGCTGGCAAATGTGGCATGCTTTAGTATTGATGATGCCACCACCACTGAAATAGACGATGCGTTTAGCCTAGAAACTTTGTCTAATGGCAATACGCGCGTTGGCGTTCACATTGCGGCGCCAAGCTTAGCAGTGCTGCCAGAGAGTGCCTTGGATGCTATGGTGCTTAGCCGCCTTTCTACTGTGTATATGCCAGGCAATAAAATCACCATGCTGCCCGATGATGTGGTGAAACCTTTTAGTCTAGATGCCGGCGAAACTAGACCCGCGTTGAGTTTGTATGTAGAAATGACGCCTGCATTTGAAATTGTGGCCAATGAAACTAAGCTGGAAAAAATTAAAGTGGCAGCTAATTTGCGCCACGATGCATTAGAGCCGTTTTTTAATGTGAATACACTAGCAGCTAACAGCGGCCATGCCTATTGGCCGCAACTAAAGTGCTTGTTTGAGTTTGCAGAAAGTTTGGAAAAAGCGCGAGGTAAGCATAATCCGAATCAATCTCCACAAATTGATTACAACTTTTACGTGACGGATGGCATCGTCAACATCGTCGCACGTGAGCGCGGCAGTCCTATGGATAAGTTGGTGGCTGAGTTGATGATTTATGCCAACAGTCACTGGGGCAGGTTGCTGAAAGAAGCCAATATTGCGGGTATTTATCGTGCGCAAACCGGTGGCAAAGTGTTTATGACACATGTTGCAGAACCACACCAGGGCTTGGGAGTAGCGCAATATGCTTGGTGCACTTCGCCTTTAAGAAGAGCGGTTGATCTAGTCAACCAGCGCCAGTTGATTGCCATGTTGAATCAACAAACCGCACCTTATAACGCAGCAGACGGCAAGTTGAATGTCATTATTCGCAACTTTGATCAAACTTATAACGCTTATAGCGAATTTCAAACCCGCATGGAGCGTTACTGGTGCTTACAATATTTGATTCAAGAAAAATTGACAGAAGTGACTGCAACGATTTGGCGTGACAACTTAGTACGGATTGACGGCATGTTTTACATAACTAAAGTGCCCAGCCTGCCTGAGTTGAAAGTTGGCACAAAAGTGTTACTAGAAATCAAGCACATAGACACATTATTGATGGAGCTGAGCTGCAAGTTTAAAGCGGCTATACCATCAGAAATAAATGAGGTTGCTGAGATAGAAGTTATCGAAGAAAGTGTTGAAATATAACGCTATGTTTAGGATTAACCGTAAAATCCATAAAACTGTGTCGGAGTTTGCCACCGTAGAGGTGATTGAAGTGGATGGTGTGCGCTCATTGTATTTGGGCTCGGTAACCATACAAAGCAGCATGCGCACCAAAACGCCATTGGCGTTAGAGTTGGCTTATTCGCGCGGCATGATGTGCTTTTTGCTTTTTACAAAAAACGCCAAGCATGTGCTGAGTATTGGTTTGGGTGGTGGTTCCGTGCCAAAATTTATACATGCATTTTGCCCAGAAATCACGCAAACGGTGGTGGAAATTAATCCACAAATTATAGCCACTGCGCGCAGTCATTTCTTTGTTCCAGATAATGACGAAAGACTCAATGTTATTGAAGCCGATGGCCTTGCGCACTTGGCCAGTCACCCAAATAGCACTGATGTGCTAATGATAGATGCGTTTGACAGCGTGGGGATTCCGCCTGATTTTTGTAGCCAAGACTTTTTTGATAGTTGTGAGCATGTTTTGTTGCATGACGGCATTTTTGTGATTAACTTGTGGGGCAGCGATAAAAATTTTGATATTTATTTGCGCCGCATTGAGCAAAGTTTTGACGATAAAGTACTGATGCTACCCACGGGCAAGCCTGGCAATATTGTGGTGTGTGGATTTAAAGCAGGCTTTAAATCCACACAAGTGCAAACGATTACACAACTACGGGAGCGTGCAAAAATGCTTGAACAGCAATTTGAAAAGCCGCATCACATCGAATTTTTAAGCTTTTTAGAAAAGCTGTGTGAACATAACCCACACAATAACACTCAGTTTTTTATGGATAAAAAATAATATGTTGAACCAATATTTTGCAACTTGCCCGCGCGGTCTAGAGGCGTTGCTGACCAATGAAATTAGGGCGGCAGGTGCCAAAGATATTAAGCCCACAGATGGTGGCGTGGCGTTTGCAGGCGAGCTGTCTGTGTGTTACGGCGCCAATTTACATTCGCGTATCGCCACTCGGATTCTCATGCAGGTCGGGCAGGGCAGATACGCGACTGAAGATGACCTATATCAGGCGGCATATAAAATAAACTGGCCGAATTGGTTTGATGTGAAGCACGACTTTATGGTGAAAGTGACTGGCGTAAAATGCCCACTTAAAAGTTTGGAATTTGCTACTTTGCGCATTAAAGACGCGGTGTGCGACAAGTTCAGGCAAGTGGTTGATTCGCGGCCGTATATTGACACCAAAACGCCGGCAGTGCGCATCCATGCCTATTTAACTGCTGAAAACTATCAGTTCTATGTGGATACTTCTGGCGACGCGCTCTATATGCGTGGCAACCGCAAAGCCAGTATCGAGGCGCCTTTGCGTGAGAATCTTGCAGCTGGTATTTTGCAACTAAGTGGTTGGCAAGCAGGACAGCCATTGCTAGACCCGATGTGTGGCAGCGGCACCTTTTTGTTAGAGGCGGCCATGATGGCGCTGAATATTGCACCTGGTCTGCATCGAAGTTTTGGCTTTGAAAAGCTGAAAAATTACGAGAGTGATACCTGGAAAAAAATTAAAAATACCGCGCTAAAAAACGTTAAGCCAGTTAGCTTTCAAAAATTGTATGGTAGCGATATGGATTTGCGTGCGGTACGCGTGGCGCGTCAAAACTTAAGTGAAGCGGGGCTGTTAGAAGCAGTGCAACTCACACAAGTGGATATCACCGAAGTGATTCCGCCTGCTGACAGTGGCGTACTGGTTGCCAACCCGCCTTATGGAGTGCGCATTGGCGAAGACGAAGAGTTGGCATTGTTGTACCCGAAAATGGGTGAAGCGTTAAAACGTAAATTTGCTGGTTGGAATACCTATTTTTTGACTAACGATATGCGCTTGCCAAAGCTGATGCGGCTTACGCCTAGCAAGCGCACTCCATTATTTAACGGCCCACTAGAATGCAGACTGTTTGAGATTAAAATGGTGTCAGGCAGTAATCGTAAGGAGAAAGCGCATGAGTGATTCGTTGCGTGATTTGCGCGAACGCGTGAATCAGTTTGTGGCTGAGAGGGATTGGGCGCAATTTCATACGCCCAAAAATTTAGCGATGGCGATGATAGTAGAAGCAGCAGAATTAGTGGAGCAATTTCAATGGGATACGCCACTAGAAAGCCAACATTTATCGTCAGAAAAACGCGAGGCAGTGAGTCATGAGCTGGCAGATACGTTTGTATATTTGCTTAGGATTGCCGAAGTGCTAGAGATTGATTTAATTCAGGCAACCAATCAAAAGATTGATCTGAATGCACTCAAATACCCAGTAGAAAAAGCCAAAGGTAGCAACGCTAAATATACGCAGTATGAGCAATAAGTAAGTAGAGCAAAAAAACTATGCCCTACAAGCCTTATGGATATTGGCTTGTAGGGCAGGTGTTTTGATGTAGTGCTATTAGAGTGTTGTCTAACGCTATATTACAGTACCGCTAACGCAGCATCGTAGTTAGGTTCGTTGGCGATTTCTGGCACCAGTTCAACGTGTTTTACTACATTATTTTCGTCTAATACAATCACAGCGCGCGCACACAGCCCAGCCAATTTGCTGGTAAATAATAGAACGCCGTAGTTCATTAAGAAATCACGGCCACGCATGCTAGACAAGTTTTGCACGTTTTCGATGCCTTCTGCTGCACAAAAACGGGTCTGTGCAAACGGTAAGTCGGCAGAAATATTCAACACTACGGTGTTATTCATACCTGCAGCAAGCTTATTAAAAGCACGAACTGAGGCAGCACAAGTAGGCGTATCCACACTTGGGAATATATTGAGCACTTTGCGTTTGCCAGCAAAATTATCCAAAGTGACATCAGCCAAGGCTTTATCTACTAGAGTGAAGTTTGGCGCAGTGCTGCCTACTTTGGGCAAGTTGCCTGCGACATCGACTGTGTTCCCTTTAAGCGTAACGGTATTTGACATGATGATTTCCTTTTCTAATTGTGCATCAGGATCTTAATATTGAGCATGTAATCATAAAACAAAAAGCACCTGTGTGGAACAGGTGCTTTTGCTTAAAACCCAACTAAATTGTGCTTAAGCCAGTAAATTTTCGCTTAAATAGCCAATCGTCATGGTTTGGTTGTGTAATACGCTATCGGTGGTGTTGGGGCGTGGTGCAAGTTCACCGTATGAATAGAAGCCTGCTACGCTCGTTTGAGGGCCTAAAATTTGTTGTACTAATTTTATTTCATCACCAATTTGATCGGCCATGACAAGTTTGCGACCAACGCAGCTAACACATAAAGCCAAACCTACTTGGTTGGTTTTGGTGTTACTAAGTCCTTCCATGACTAAGTTCGCAGCGTTCCCCGCACCTTCCACTAATCTATCGTGATTGGTTTGGCATAGACGTACAGTTTCGCCTTCTTCCACGTTACCCGCAAAAGTGAGGCTGTTGTTCGCATTGTCAATTGCCAGCAAAGTGCGGATTTTTTCAACATCGCGCTTGCCTTCTTCAATCACAGCTAACGGAAATTTTAAACCAGTGCCAGGTAAGCCTCGTGCAAATGCTTCGCCTATATACATTCTATATAAGGGCAATGCAGGCTTGCCGTCCATCTCAAATACCACGTTTTTCTCGGATCTTGTCACAGTGCGCGGTGGTCCGTATGGTTTCCAGCCGCCAAGTGCGCCGCTAGAGGTAATCAGTGCGTTACCATACAAGCCGACTGCAATCACTTGGTTGTCAGAAACGGTGTCGTTAAACAATTGCAGTGTTTTTACAAATGCAGCGCCGTCACCTGCAAGGCCGCCTACAATAGGCACATCGCCCAATACGCTTTGGAAGCCTTTTAGTAGCTCAGAGCCATTGACGTTTAAACCGTCAGAAATCACCAGCACGGTACGTAATGTATCTGCTTTTAATTGTTTGGCTAAACCAGCCGCCGCCTCAAACGAGTTTTGCATGCCAGACATTTTTGTTTGCGCTACGCGCTGTATGGTTTTTTCCCACTGAATGGCGGTAATTTGAATGCTGTCGTCATACACACCACTGGGGCTAATTTCGCCAGATGTGGTACAGCCAACCAGCTGTGCTGCAGGGTAGCGCGATTTTAAGAAGCCTTGTAATTTGCCTTCGCTGAATCGCTTCACTGATCCAAATACTAATACTAAATTAGCGCTTGGAAGTGGGGACGTGCTTGGCAAATCTTTAAGTGCCAATTTTGAATCTACAGACTCTTGTCTAATAATCATTAAGATTATCCTTTAATAAAAATATTGTCTCTGACTACATGATTAATATTTGTGTCTACAATGTAACATTATTTTTATTGTTAACGTATATTATTACAAATATCACGTAAGTGTTGCAAATTATTTAAAAAAATGTAATATTTGTTCGTGTAAATTAAAACAACAATCACAAAAAACCACAATTTACTGGGCAAATTGCAATTTAGCTAAACATATGAATTTAGTATGTCAGGGGAATATAACGTGGCGCAAGTAAATTTGGCTGGCACTAAAGTAATGGTGATTGACGATAGCAACACGATACGTCGTAGCGCCGAGATATTCTTAAAGTCTGCAGGCTGTGAAGTGATTCTGGCGGAAGATGGCTTTGACGCATTAGCAAAAATTGCTGATCAGCTACCGCAAGTCATCTTTGTTGATATTATGATGCCACGTCTTGATGGCTACCAAACTTGTGCACTGATTAAGCGTAATGCCAAGTTTAACTCCACTCCAGTGATTATGCTTTCCAGCAAAGATGGTTTGTTTGACCGTGCACGCGGACGCATGGCGGGATCTGACCAATACTTAACCAAACCTTTTACGCAAGATACGCTGATAGAAGCGGTCAATGCTTACGTGACCAAGTAACTATCGTAATTTTTCAGGGAGCTAGATATGGCAATTAATAAAATTTTAATCGTAGATGATTCTGCAACAGACAGATTTTATTTGACTGAAATGCTGGAAGCAGAGGGTTATCAAGTAGTGGGGCTGGAGAGTGGCGAAGCCTGTGTGGAGCGTGCGGCAGATATTGCGCCAGATTTGATTATCATGGATATCATTATGACGGGCTTGACAGGATTTCAAGCAACACGCACGTTAACTAAAGACCCGGTGACTGCAAAAATACCAATTATTTTGTGTTCAGGTAAATTGCAAGTCACGGATCATTCGTGGGCAGAAAAAATGGGTGCTAAAGGCTGTATTTTAAAACCTGCTTCAAAAGATGAGTTAAAAGCTTTAATTGCTAATTTGGGTTAAAGTTTACCTATGTCTAAACAGTCACAGCTACGCGAGTATCAAACCAATATATTGGCAAGATTGGAAAATGCCAAGAAAGCAGGTGCTGAGACATCTGCCGGTTATTTGGGCGTAGTGATTGGCAGCAAAAATGTATTGGTAAATTTGCAAGAAATTAGCGAAACCTTGCCGGTGACTGACATTCAGCCTGTGCCGATTGTAAAGCCTTGGTTTTTGGGGGTATCTAATGTGCGTGGCGTGCTATATGCAATTAATGATATTGCACAACTGCTAGAAACCACCTTTACCAGCATTTCTTCCAACGCGCGCTTACTGTTGATTAGTGAAACGGTATCCAGCAACGTCGCCTTTGTTGTAGAAAAAATGATTGGTTTACGCAACATTAACGAAATGAAGCCATATGAGGTTGAGCTGGAAGAAAATGCTTGTTTAAAGGCACAAACCTACCAAGATGATGAAAACCGTATTTGGCATATGCTGGATTGCGATAAGTTAGTGCGATCGAAAGAATTTGCAACGCCTTATATTATTTAAATTTTTAACAACAGCTTGTAGTAAAAAAAGCTAAACAAAACGATGAGTACAAATAGCCTTCATTTGAGCTTAAAAGGGAACAAAAATGGCATTTAATATTAAAGACTTACCAGCAAAAATTAAACAAGCTTTGACTGGAAAAGCGGCAGCTGGCGGTGTAAGTAGTAGTCGTCGTCAAGTTGTTATTCCAATAGTCGGGCTGCTTATTTTTATTGCTTTGGCGTTTTATGTGATTAACCAAGTGCGAATTGGCGGGCCTGTTTATGCAGAGCTCAAGGCGAACGATGACTTGCGGGCGGATATTTTACCGCCGCCCTTGTATGCAGTAGATGCGTTTGCGGCCGTAAATGCTGCTTTCGTAGCGGCATCAACTTCTGACTTTGCATTACGTGACAAAAAGCTGGATGAGGTGACGAAAGCCGAGGCTGCATTTAGAAAACAAGTGGAATATTGGAGCAAAAATATCCACCAAGACACCATGGGTGGTGCGTTTCAGGCAGTGATTAAATCTAACGAGAACTTTTACCGCATCTATAACAAGGATTATGTGGCGGCGATTAAGCTGGGTGCAATTGCAGCCGCTAAGCCGTTGGGCGATATGACGGCAGCATATGACATTAATAGGCTAACTGTGAACACCATGGTGGCGGAGCTGGAGAAAGAGTCAGCCAAAACGAGGGAAGCGAGTAACGCGCTTCTAAAAACGATTTTAACGGCGCTGGCCTTGCTGGGTTTGTTGATTGTGGGTTTAATTTGGATTTTTGGTGCACGTCAGGCTAAAACAATTGATAGCGCAGTGATGATGCTGGAAAACGATGGACAGGCCAACCAAATGGCCGTTTTAAACCTGCTGGATGAGATGGGGGATTTGGCGGATGGTGACTTAACTGTACGTGCAGAAGTACGAGAGAACATTACTGGCGCGATTGCTGACTCAATTAACTATACCATTGATAGCTTGCGAGACTTGGTAACGGGAATTAACCGTGCCTCAGAGCAAGTAAATACGGCTACTGGGCAAGCGCAGGCAACTTCAGTTTCATTGCTGTCTGCTGCAGAAAAACAAGCGGTGCAAATTACTGAAACGACTGAAGCGGTGGGTAATATGACGCGCTCAATCTTGCAAGTATCCAGTAACGCGAGTCAGGCCTCACAAGTTGCGCAACGTTCATTACAAGCAGCTACGCAGGGTTCACAAGCGGTGCAAAATACGATTGCCGGTATGAACGGCATTCGTGAGCAAATTCAAGAAACCTCAAAACGTATTAAACGTTTGGGTGAAAGCTCGCAAGAGATTGGTGAGATTGTGGAGCTGATTTCTGACATTACCGAACAAACCAATATTTTGGCTTTGAATGCGGCGATTCAGGCGGCTTCTGCGGGTGAGGCGGGACGTGGCTTTACCGTGGTTGCGGAAGAGGTGCAGCGCTTGGCGGAACGTTCATCTGAGGCGACTAAACAGATTGGTGCGATTGTAAAAACCATTCAGACTGATACCAACAGTGCAGTGGCTGCGATGGAGAAGAGTACTGAGGGTGTGGTTGAGGGCGCGCGGTTATCAGACGCGGCGGGTAAAGCCTTAACTGAGATTGAAACCGTTTCCAACAGCTTGGCACGTTTGATTCAATCGATTTCTAGTGCTACTGAGGCGCAAACGGAAGTGGCCTCTACTGTGACCAAAAACATGCAACAAATTCAAGAGATTACATCGCAAACTACTGAAGGTACAAAATTAACCGCTGAATCGGTCGGACAATTAACTAAGCTGGCAGAGGAGTTGCGTGATTCAGTGGCTGGTTTTAAATTGGCTTAACTCGCACCTTAATTATAGAAAACTGTTGGAGCAAAATTAGGTGGCTGAAAATTTTGATAGCGGCCCACTGAGCTGGGTAAAAGACCAAATCAATCAATTGCTTGAATCTGTATTGGTTAATATAGGTGCCGTGCAAGCGAATATACATGATACTTCACCCATGCGCTTTTCGCAGACCAGTTTGTATCAGGCCACTGGTGCGCTTGATATGGTGGGCTTGGAGGGTTGCAAGCGGTTTTCGAGTGAGCTAGAGAAGTTAGCTGGCAAGCTTGATAAAAAAACTGTCAATGCAACGCCTGAATTGATTGCTGCCTTTGAAAAAGCAGTAAAAACGCTACAAAGCTACTTACATGACTTGCTCAATGGAGCGCCAGATATTCCACTGCGTTTGTACTCTGTGTTAAGTCCAATCGTTATTGCGCAGGGTGAGAGTCTAGACGAAAGTGAACTTTTTTTTCCAGATACTAGTAATAGTGTACCTAAAACGATTCCTACAAAAGAATTAAGTGATGCTGAATACGCCAGCTTTATTGTAGAGCAGCGAGTGGCCTATCAAAAATCTTTACTTAATTGGTTGCAAACTAAGCAACCAAGCGCTGTTGACAATATGACAACGGCTGTGAGTAATGTCAGCCTAGCGCAACAAAAAAATAGTAATAAAACATTATGGTGGGCGGCCAGTGCGTTTACTGAGTCGCTCGCGCAAAAAGAAATTGCCGAAAACCAAGGTGCTAAAAAGCTTTGCCGTAAGCTAGACCAAGAATTACGACTATTCGCCGACGGTGTGAATAAACCGCATAATAACTTGTTGCGCGATATTTTGTATTATGTAGCCATTAGCGATATTGATAATGCAAACATACTCAAAGTGAAAGAAGTGTTTGAGCTAGATCAGTTTATAGATAAAAAATCCTCTATTAATTTTATTGGCAGTAGTATTGATGCGGATGAAACTGCCTTGGTAGAGCAGCTGATTGAAGAGTTGGAAAAATTAAGAGATATTTGGGATGAAATATCGAACACGCTTAACTTTAGTAAAATTGATAGCAAAACCAGCACCAGTCCTGTGCATATTGATAATGTCCTGATTACCAGATTTTCTGACGAGATTGGCGCCAGTCAAAGCGTTGCGCAAAACTTAAGTCAAGTATTATTTGTCGATTTTTACTCTGTGTTACAGCAAGCAGCTAATACCCTGCGCGACGATGCTAGCAAGGTTAATCATGCTGCTTTAATTGAGGTGGCTGCAGCGCTTAATTTAATTGAGTCCGCGCTGAAAAACTATGCAGATTTAGATCCGCAGCAATTAGAGAGATTGCATTCTGAGCTGATGCGCCTTGAGTCAATTTCGTCTGGCGAGATTTACGATAAGCTAGACGCTGATAGATCAGGCGAGTTGGACCGCGATACAGTAAAAGCGTTAGTGATTCATATTAACGAATCGCTCAAAATTGTTGAGCAAGCGCTTGATAGCTACTTCCGCAACCCTAAAGAAAAAGCCCCGTTAACACTTACACCACAGCCTATTAAACAAGTTTCTGCTGTGTTTGATATGCTTGGTTTAGTCACACCTACTGCGATTGCCAATGCCAGTAGCCAATATATTGAATATTTTCAGCAAGATGATTATGCAGTAAATCAGGCAGATTTTGAGCTGGTGGCAGAGAGCTTGAGTATGCTGGGCTTGTATGCAGACGAAATGCCAAAAATACGGCCAGAATCTGAGAAAGCGCTAGAAGGCGCACTTGATCGTTTAAATGTAGCATTGACAAACGCTGGTGTGTTTAAAGTAACTACAACAAAAGCATCTTTTGCTAACGTCAAAAATACACAAGAAGCAACGGTGTCATCTGAGGAGTTGATTGAGCAAGCCGTTAGCAAAGACAATGCACCAACAGTCTTGCCAACCGTTATGGGCGGACCAACAGTTACAGACCAAGCGCTTGATGCAGAGCTGCTGGATATTTACCTGACGGAAGCAGAAGAGGTATTGGCACACATAGCGCAAAACTGCCAAGCATTACGCGTGAATGTGACAGACAACGAGGCAGTAGTTGAAATTAGGCGTAGCTTCCATACCCTAAAAGGCAGTGGCCGCACTGTAGGCTTAAACGCTTTGGGAGAAGTTGCAGGTAAAGTTGAGTTCTTTTTAAATGACGTATTGGATAAAAAAAGAAACCTGCATCCCAAGCAACTAGGTGTCATTGAACAAGTGTCAGCAGCTTTTGCTGACTGGACAGCAGAGTTGCGCGCTAACGATCAGGTAGAAGTCAACCAAGAGGCTTGGATAGCACGCATCGCAGAGATGCCAAATCTTGATGCTGATGTTGGGGCAAGCGATGAAGTAAAAGTTGAAACCAGCACATCCGAAAAAGATAAGCCTGTTTCTACTAAGAAAGCAGAGCCACAAGTATTGATTGGTGGTACGCGCAAAATGAGCCGCGCGTTATATGATATTTTTATACGCGAAAGTGGTCAGAACATTACTCTGTTAGAGCAGGATGCCGTAAAGCTTGCAGCACATGGTGCATTGCCACCAGCAAAGGCTGCCCAACATGCCAACCACACGTTAGCCAGCAATGCCTTAGCTGCTCAGTTTGACCCTTTGGGCGAACTAAGTCGCGCTTTAGAGCGCTGGCTGGATGAAGTCACCCCCATCTGGTCGCCAGAGTATGTGGATTTGTACTGTAATACAGTTAAGTCAATATCGGCCATGTGGCAAAAAGTATCTGAGCTTAAAAATCCGCGTTCTGCTAACGCGCTCATTAAAGTTTTAAATCAAGCAACGCTACAAGCTAAACAGCATAATGCGCTCAGTTTAGATGATATAGGCATAGATAATATAGACAATGCCGAGCTACAGACAGATGCAACAGTGATGCTGGAAGAGTCAGCTGAGATGCAGGTGACAACTGCGCCGAATGAGTTTGTTGGTTTAGAAGAAACACCTACGTTCGAAGAAACAAGTGCTGACCACTTGGAAGTGAAACTCATCACTGAAGGCAAGCGTTACGAATCTAATGAAGTAAAAGACAACACGTCAGATGCTAGCCAAACAAGCGCACAGGTGGATGAAGAATTACTCACCATGTTTATAGAAGAGGCGCGCGAAATCATGCCAGAAATTGGTGCTGATTTACGTGCTTGGCGCTCTGATCCTAAGCAATTAGCACATCCAGATGCTTTGCAGCGTGCTTTACACACGCTGAAAGGTAGTGCGCGTATGGCAGGCCAAGTCGCTTTGGGCGATGCAGTACACGAGCTAGAAGATGGAATAATTCGTGAGCTCAAACGCAAAACTGGTGAGATAGATTTTGAAACTATGTTTGTTGAGCTGGATAAAATTGGTAGCTTATTTGAGCAGGCCATGGGTGCAACACCTGAAGAAGTTATTAGTCAGATTAAGCCAGTAGACACGGCGCCGGCAGGTAGGGCGTCAGATCGAAAAGCACAATTCCTGCGCATGCGTGCGGATACGTTAGACAGGCTAATTAATGAAGCAGGTGAGATTTCGATCATACGCTCACGTTTAGATAGGGAGTTGACAGGCTTTAAACAGTCATCTCATGATTTAAGCGATAGCTTAACGCGTCTACGCGCATATTTGCGTGAGTTAGAGATTGAGGCCGAAACGCAATTGCAATCGCGTATGAGTATATTGCAAGAGGCGAACGAGACATTTGACCCCTTAGAGTTTGACCGATTTACACGTTTACAAGAGCTTACTCGCATGATTGCGGAAAGCGTGAATGACGTGGGTACAATTCAAAACAGCTTAATTACTAATTTGGATCACTCTGAAGCTGCTTTACAACAACAAAACCGCATGAACCGTGATTTGCAACAAAACTTGCTGGGTGTGCGTATGTTGCCGTTTAAACAGATTTCAGAGCGTTTGCAACGTATTGTGCGTCAAACTGCCCGTGAGCTTAAAAAATCGGTAAGCTTGGTCATCGATGGTGAAACAACAGAGATTGACCGTAGCGTCCTGGATAAACTAGGTGCGCCGCTTGAGCACTTACTGAGAAATGCAGTAGCACATGGTATTGAAAGCCCTGCAGAGCGCAAAAAGAAAAATAAACTAGAAACAGGGACTATTACCTTAAAAGTGCGTCAGGAAAATGAAGAGATTCATATTGCGGTAAGTGATGATGGTGCAGGCATTAATTTGGCACGTGTTAAAGAAAAGGCCATTCAAAATAATCTTATCGAGGCGAATGCCGATGTGAGCGATCAAGCTTTGATGTCGGTGATTTTTGAATCAGGTTTTTCTACTGCTGATAGAGTTTCACAAATTGCTGGTCGCGGCGTGGGCCTAGATGTCGTGCGTAACGATATTAGTGGCTTAGGCGGCCGCGTTGAGTTAAGCAGCGAGTATGGTAAAGGCACCTTATTTAATGTTAACCTGCCGGTTACCTTATCTGTATCGCAGGTGTTGGTGGTGCGTTCGGGCACCTCAACTTATGCTTTGCCAGTGGGTATTATTGAGCAGGCACAAAAAATTAAACGGCCACAATTAGCAGATGCTTATGTAGCCGAAGAAATCGTCTGGTCAGATAAACAATATGCAATTCATTATTTAGGGGCGTTGCTTGGCAATAACGAACAGCGGCCTGAAGACCACGCTTATAACTCTATCCTATTATTGCGTGTGGGCTCGTTTAGCATTGCCTTGCATGTGGATGAGGTAATTGGTAACCAAGAAGCGGTGATGAAGCCGATTGGTGCGCAGTTAGCGCGTGTTCCTGGTATTGTCGGCGCGACGGTAACTGGTGATGGTAATATCATGTTAGTGATTAACCCTGTGCAGTTAGTTGCGCGTGCCATATTAACCATAGGTACTACTAGCCGTCCTAGCGTCGATACTGAGCAGGCTAAATATCGTGTCATGGTGGTGGATGACTCACTGACCATGCGCAAAGTGTTAAGTCGCTTGTTAGAACGTGAAGGATTTGAGGTGATTGTGGCAAAAGATGGTATTGATGCGATGCAAATCTTGCTGGATACTACGCCAGACGCCATTTTAACCGATATTGAAATGCCACGCATGGATGGTTTTGCGCTGGCCCGTAACATCCGTGATGATGCGCGTACCGCCAGTACACCTCTGATTATGATTAGCTCTCGCACGGCCGATAAGCACCAAAACTTAGCTAAAGATATTGGCGTTGATGCCTTCTTTGGTAAGCCTGTGCATGATGAGGAGTTGGTGAGTAAAGTCAATGAGTTAATTGTACAAAAACGATCAATACATTAGTTTAAAAGTCTTTAAAAAACCGCTTAGCTGAAACATTCGCTGAGCGGTTTTTTTATTTTGCATACTGCAATTCTGGCTGGCTTGCGGGTAAAATAGCAGCATGCAAGATGTCGCTTTCAATTCACAAATACCTCAGCCGCAATTTGTACACTTGCGCTGCCACAGTGAGTATTCGATTGTGGATGGCATTGTGCGTATTGATGACTATATTGACGCCGCGAATAAAGACGCCATGCCAGCATTAGCGTTGGGTGATTTAAGTAATTTATTTGGTGCCATTAAGTTTTACAAAGCGGCGCGCGGCAAAGGCGTCAAACCTATTATTAGCTGTGATTTGTGGCTAGAGAACACCAAAAATCGCGATCAAGCTTTTCGTATTTTACTATTGGTACAAAATAGTGCGGGCTATTTCAAGTTGTGTCAGCTGATTAGTCGTGCCTACCTTGAAAATCAATACCGCGGACGTGCAGAAATAAAACAAGACTGGCTGTTCGATAGTGAAGGTTTGATTTTAATTTCCGGCAATAAGCATAGCGATATTGGTGCTGCCCTGCATGCCAATAATCATGCGGCTGCTGGTGCGCTGGTTAAAACATGGTCTGAACACTTTCCAAACAGATTTTATTTAGAGTTGCAACGCACGGCAACTGGCGACGCAACGCAAGAAGCCTTGATTAATCAAGTATTAAGTTTAGCCAGTCAGCACGATTTACCCGTGGTGGCTACGCATCCCATTCAATTCATCACGTCAGACGATTTTATGGCGCATGAGGCGCGTACTTGTATCGCTGAGGGCTATATGTTGGCGGATAGCCGACGCCCGAAAAACTTTACGCAGGACCAATATTTTAAAACTCAGGCGCAAATGTGCGCGTTGTTTGTAGATATCCCTGAAGCGCTGGCTAACACAGTTGAAATCGCTAAGCGATGTAATTTAACTATTACGCTTGGAAAAAACTATTTACCCAATTTCCCTACGCCCAATAATGAAGGCTTGGATGCTTATTTAATACAACAATCCCAACTTGGCTTAGATGCGCGCCTGCTGGTGTTGTATCCAGATGAAAATTTGCGTGAGAAAAAACGTGCCGAATACGAAACGCGGCTACTGTTTGAATGCAACATCATTAACCAGATGGGTTTTGCGGGCTACTTTTTAATTGTGGCTGATTTCATTAACTGGGCTAAACACAATGGTGTGCCGGTTGGCCCTGGGCGAGGCTCTGGTGCTGGCTCACTGGTGGCATACAGCTTAAATATTACCGATCTTGATCCGCTGGCATACAACTTACTGTTTGAGCGATTTTTAAACCCAGACCGCGTTTCCATGCCAGATTTCGACATCGATTTTTGCATGGATGGTCGCGATCGCGTCATTGATTACGTCAAGCAAAAATACGGCCTAGATGCAGTGTCACAAATTGCCACCTTCGGTACCATGGCGGCTAAAGCGGTGATTCGTGATGTTGGGCGCGTGTTGGATTTGCCATTTAATTTCGTCGATGGCATTGCCAAGCTGATTCCATTAGAGTTGGGTATTACCCTAAGTGCTGCACTAGAAAAAGAGCCGCAACTGCAAGAGCGACGGGAGTCTGAAGAAGAGGTGGCGCAGTTGCTGGAACTCGCCTTGCGCTTAGAAGGTTTAGTGCGCAATGTCGGTATGCATGCGGGTGGCGTACTCATCAGCCCAGGCAAAATTTCAGATTTCTCACCTATTTATTGCCAAGCCGATGGTGGCAGCTTAGTTAGTCAATACGACAAAGACGATGTTGAGGCCGTTGGTTTGGTGAAGTTCGACTTTTTGGGCTTACGCACGCTGACGATTTTAGAGTTAGCTTTAGAAAACGCTAACAAACAGCGTGCAGCGAACATAAATGGTAGCCCCGAGAGCCGCGCTCCGCTATCCTTCCAGAGTATCCCGTTAGATGATAAAGCCAGCTATCAATTACTAAAGACAGCTAATACCACGGCGGTGTTTCAGTTAGAGTCGCGCGGCATGAAAGATATGTTGAAGCAAGCTAAGCCTGATTGCTTTGAAGACATTATCGCGTTAGTAGCGCTGTATCGACCTGGCCCAATGGATCTAATCCCAGATTTTTGCCGACGCAAGCATGGCCAACAACGCGTGGAATATCCACACCCTGCGACTGAATCGATATTAAAAGAAACCTATGGCATTGCAGTGTATCAAGAGCAGGTGATGCAGATTGCACAGGTGGTAGCGGGCTATAGCTTGGGTGGCGCCGATTTACTACGGCGTGCCATGGGTAAAAAGAAAAAAGAAGAGATGGACGCACAGCGTGCCATTTTTACCGAAGGTGCGCTTAAAAATGGCCTGAATGAGCGCCAAGCGACTGAACTATTTGATTTGCTGGAAAAATTTGCCGGCTATGGCTTTAATAAATCGCACGCCGCGGCTTATGCGCTAGTTGCCTATCACACTGCTTATTTAAAAACGCATTATCCTGCTGCATTTTTGGCCTCTACCATGTCGGCAGACATGAACAACACCGACAACATCCATTTGTTTTTTGATGATTGCGCGCCTAATAAAGTAGAGGTGCTGCCGCCAGATATTAATCAAAGTGGTTACCGCTTTGAGCCGCTGAATAATAGCCAAATTTTGTACGGCTTGGGTGCGGTAAAAGGTACTGGGCTGGCGGCGATTGAGGTTATTTTGGCAGCACGTGCGCAAGATGGGCCATTTAAGAGTTTATTCGATTTTTGTAATCGCCTAGATTTACGCAAAGTGAATCGGCGCGTGATTGAGTCACTGATTCGGGTGGGTGCGTTTGACAAGCTAGAGCCAAATCGCGCCGCTTTGCTGGCAGGTGTCAGCATGGCTATTGGCGTGGCGGAGCAAAGCAATAGCCATGCGGGCCAAAACAGTTTATTCGGCTGCGTGGCTGAGGCTAAACATGAATTACCCAACGTGCCTGCCTGGTCCCCAGAACAGGCGTTGATAGAAGAAAAGGCGGCGCTTGGCTTTTACTTGAGTGGTCATCCGTTTTTAAATGTGAAAGAGGATATTAGCCAGTTTGTGCGCGGCACGCTGGCAGATTTGCAGCCGCAAGAACAGCCCAAACTGTTGGCGGGTATCGTCACAGGCGTACGTATACGCATGACGCAGCGCGGCAAAATGGCGATTGTGACCATTGATGATGCGGTTTCACGTGTGGATGTGGTGGTAGGTAGCGAGCTGTTAAGTCAATCTACTGCACTTATCAAAGAGGACGCGGTATTGGTGGTGGAAGGTCGTATCAGCAATGATGATTTTTCTGGGGGAATTCGTGTCAGTGCTCGAAAACTGTACGATTTAGCCACTGCACGCAGTGCCCACGCTAGCATGCTTAAACTCTCTTGCAACGGTCAATCGGATGCGGTGAAACTCACAAATATTTTAAGTGCTTATCGCAGAAGTACAGCCCAACCAGACAAAAAACTCTGCCCAGTTAAAATTGAATATCATAATGCGCAAGGCCAAGCCAGTTTAATGTTGGGGGATGCTTGGCGTGTAGAATTACAAGATGAATTATTACAGCATCTGCGTGCGTGGTTATCAGTAGAAAATGTAAAAATCCTTTATAATTAAGCAACACCAAATTAAACGGTAAATATGACTAGTAGACGCACTACAGACACAAAAATAAGCTATCTGGATTTCGAGCAGGGCATCGCTGAGATGGAAAAGCGTATTGACGCACTGCAAGTGTCGCATGACGACCATGATCATCTGGACATTAGTAAAGAGCTTGATCAACTGCAGAAAAAAAACAAAAAAATGCTGGAAGACACTTACAATAATTTAAGTGCTTGGCAAATCTCACAGGTGGCGCGCCACCCACAACGGCCTTATACGCTAGACTATATCCGAGAGCTATTTACCGACTTTGAAGAATTGCATGGCGACCGTGCCTATGCGGATGATCCAGCGATTGTCGGCGGTATTGCGCGATTTGAAGGTGAGCCTGTCATGGTGATTGGCCACCAAAAAGGCCGCGATGTGAAAGAGCGCCAATACCGTAATTTTGGCATGCCGCGCCCAGAGGGTTATCGCAAAGCCTTAAGACTATTTCGTTTGGCCGAAAAATTTGGTTTGCCGATTATTACCCTCATTGACACTCCAGGTGCTTACCCCGGCATCGGCGCTGAAGAGCGCGGTCAAAGTGAGGCCATTGCTAAAAATTTATACGTCATGAGCGAGCTTAAAACACCTATTATTGGTGTGGTGATTGGCGAAGGTGGTTCTGGCGGGGCATTAGCGCTTGGCGTCGTCGATCAACTGATTATGCTGCAATATTCAACCTATTCAGTTATTTCGCCAGAAGGTTGCGCCAGTATTTTATGGAAAAGTGCTAGCAAAGCACCCGAGGCTGCGGAAACATTAGCGATTACCGCAGTCAGGTTAAAAGCGTTAGGCTTGGTCGATGTGATTGTATCTGAGCCTTTAGGTGGCGCGCATCGTGATGTGCAAGCAACGATGGATTCAATGCGACGCATCTTAAAAACCGAGTTGGCGGCATTGCAGAAGAAAAATACCGAAAAATTACTCGCCGCACGATATGAGCGTTTAATGGGCTATGGCAAGTTCAAAGAAACTGCCAGCAAGTAATTCGTCAACCAATAAAAAAGCAGCTCTGCCGCAACGATTGCAAGCTTTCTTGCTGCAGGCTTTTTTAGCGGATGTTTTTTTAAGCAAAAATTTAGTCAATCCTAAATTAGTGCTGGCTTTTAGCGGTGGTTTAGACTCTTGCGTGTTGCTACATCTGCTGGTTCAAGTCAATAAAACGCTTCCGTTTCAGTTATCTGCGCAGCATGTGCATCATGGCTTAAGCGTTAATGCTGACACTTGGTCCGATTTGTGTGCAGATACCTGTATGTCCTTAAACGTACCACTCAAAATTACAAAAGTGCAAGTCAATAATCAAGGCTTGGGTATTGAAGCGGCGGCGCGAGAGGCGAGATACCATGCGTTATTTCAAGCGGATGCCGATTTCATATTGTTAGCGCATCACCAAGACGATCAAGCTGAAACTTTTTTACTGCAACTGGCACGTGGTGCTGGTGTGAAAGGTTTGGCGGGCATGGCAGCAGTCAGCAGTAAGTTGCTACGTCCTTTGCTGGATGTGCCTCGCAAAACGTTGTTGGAGTACGCAAAACAACACAGGTTGGCTTGGGTTGAAGACGAAAGTAACCTAGAAACTAAATACGACCGTAACTTTATTCGGCATCTAGTTCTACCTGTGCTGGCTAAGCAATATGCCGCAATTCGCCACACCATTAGCCGTAGCGCGCAACATATGGCGGAGGCGAATGATTTGCTTGATGAGATTGCCGCTGTAGATGTGCAAAGCTGTTTACAAGATAGAACGCTTAATTTACTACAACTTAAGCAGCTCAGCTCGGCTCGTATTCACAATGCCCTACGCTGGTGGTTGATACAGAATGATTGCTTTGTGCCAAGCGCTGCGCAGTTGCAGCAAATCACGCAGCAGCTGTTTTATGCTAAAACTGATGCCGCAGTTAAAATTAAAGTCAGCCCTACACATACGCTGCAACGTTATCGTGATTGCGCTTTTTTGCTAGTTGAAAGCCACTTACCACCTGCAATGAATTTATTGTGGCAGGGCGAAGAAAAGATGTGCTTACCTGATGGCTCGCATTTACTGTTTACACAGGCAATTGGCCAAGGCTTTGCCTTAAATCGTGTACCTAATATCAAGCTGCGCATTAAAAACCGTGAAGGTGGAGAACGCTTTCGACCTGATTTAGGTCGCCCCAGCCGTAGTTTAAAAGTAATATTGCAGGAAGCTGAAATTCCGCCTTGGCAACGTGCACAATTGCCGCTTATTTTTATGGATGAAACCTTGGTGATGATTCCTAATATTGGTACAAATTGTCTGGTAGATGTGAGCTTTAAAGCCAACGCAGATGAGATGGGCTTAGTGGCAAGTTGGCAGCAATAGGCTTTAATTAGACGTAGTCGCTTTTAGCATAAACGTACTGCCCTGAAACCCGCATGGATATTGGCTTGCTGAGCACTATTTTTTTAGAACTTTAGTGAGTACTGGCCATACGTTTTCTAGCAATTTGGTCTGTGCGGCGGCTGTAGGGTGTAAACCATCAGCTTGAATTAAATCTGCGTTGCCAGCCACACCTTCTAGCAAAAATGGCACCAGTGCAACGCCGTGTTTTTTGGCTAAATTTTGGTAATTTTCGCTAAATTGTCGACTGTATTTTAGGCCATAATTGGGTGGGATTTTCATACCAATGAGTAATACTTTAGCCTTAGATTTCTTGGCTTGTTGAATCATGGCCTCTAGATTGTTCTGGGTTTCCACTGCGCTTAAACCACGTAGGCCGTCATTCCCGCCCAATTCAATCAGCACAATGTTGGGCTTTTGCAGTTTTAACATATTGGCAAAACGGCTTAAGCCGCCGCTGGTGGTTTCGCCGCTGATGCTGGTGTTAATAACCTGATAATTAATCTTCTGTTGGCTTAGATTTTGTTGATTGATTCGCTGTTGCAATAATGCCACCCAGCCCTCATGTTGTGGTATGCCATAAGCAGCAGATAAACTATCCCCAAAAACAACAATGGTTTGCGGATTTGTTTGTTTAGCATAGGCTGGTTGTGCAACCAAAGTGCTTACAACAAGACTAACTGCAGCAAACACATTAAACAGTAAATTAAAACAAGAAGGCAAGCGAGAACCCATATATGTTACTTTCTGAATCCGAATCTGAGAATAATTTTAACTTAACGCACCAGCCTAAAAAAAGTACGCTGGCTAAAAACACTAGCGCTATTTTAGCCACAAATTTAAGCAAACATGTGGGTGACGGTGCAAATAAAATTGAAATCTTAAATAACCTAGGTTTAGAGGTTGAACAAGGTGAGAGTGTCGCTATCGTCGGGAGTTCAGGCTCTGGTAAATCTACGCTTTTGGCATTGCTGGCAGGGCTGGATGTGCCAACCGCAGGCGCAGTGGAAGTTGCCGGCCAGCCATTTAGTACTTTAGATGAGGATGCGCGTGCCGCCATGCGTGGTGCACAGATGGGCTTTGTGTTTCAATCGTTTCAGCTGTTGCCTACCATGACGGCGCTAGAAAACGTGATGTTGCCGATGCAGTTAGCTAATAGGAAAGATGCTAAGCAGATGGCTATGGCAACACTCGAAAAAGTAGGTTTGGCAGAGCGTTTGCAACATTATCCTAAGCAACTATCTGGTGGCGAGCAGCAGCGCGTGGCCATCGCAAGAGCCTTCGCTCCACAACCAGCTATTTTATTTGCAGACGAGCCGACTGGTAACTTAGATATCACCACTGGTGAACGCATTATTGATTTACTGTTTAGCCTGAACCTGCAGGCCAATACCACGCTTATTCTGGTGACCCACGACGTGCAGTTGGCGCAGCGTTGCAGACGTACATTGACATTGCAACATGGTCGGTTGAGTGCTATATGAGGTTAAACCTGTGTCTTTAAATTTTAATTTAGCATGGCAGCAATTACGCTCGCAATGGCAAGCGGGCGATTTACGCGCGCTGGTACTGGCGTTGGTGTTGGCGGTGAGCTCCATTACCGCCGTTAATTTTTTCACTTATCGTATTGCTGCGCACTTAAATAACCAAGGTGGTATGTTGCTGGGTGGCGATGCGGTGATTATTGCAGATCATGCCATTCCACCCCAATATCGCGTCGAGGCCAAACAGCATAGCCTGCAATCCGCATCCACATTAGAGTTTGCGAGCATGGCAATCAAGGCAGATAAAAATATACTGGCTGAAATTAAGGCGCTAGATGACAATTTTCCTTTAATTGGTGATTTTGACGTACAGTTTTCGGCAGAAAAATCGGTTCAAAATGTGCGTACTAGGCCTGCAAAAGGCGAGGTATGGGTAGAGCCGCGCTTAGCAAATGCACTGAATTTAAAGCTGGGTGATCAACTAGAATTGGGCGCCACTCAACTTAAAGTAGCAGGTATTTTATTGCGTGAGCCTTCACGTGGTGGCGATATATTTAGCTTCGCGCCACGTGTAATGATGCACATGGATGATGTGCCGACAACTGAGCTGATTCAATTTGGCAGTCGCGTCAAATACCAACTAGTGCTTGCGGGCAATGCTGAAAAACTTAAGCAGTTCACTAACAAGATGACACCAAATTTGCAACGAGGCGAGCGTATTGAAGATGTAAAAACAGCGCGGCCAGAGATAAGAAGTGCATTAGATAAGGCCGAAACTTTCCTCGGCCTAAGCGCTATGGTGAGTGTGGTGCTTGCGATTGTGGCTATGTTGCTTGCCAGCGCACCGTATGTAGCACGCAGCCAAGAGGCGGCAGCTCTAATGCGATGCTTTGGGGCAAGCAAAGCCAATATTGAAAATATTATGTTGATTCAAACGGCAATGCTGGCTGCGATTGGTGGCGTTGCTGGTTGCTTGCTAGGCTACTTGGTGCAGTTTGGATTAGCTCATTTTGCTGGAAAATTATTTTTAGAAAGCTTGCCAGCACCCAACTTAACACCCGTTGCAATGGGTCTGCTATTAAGCTTTGCAATTTTATTTGCCATCATGTTGCCGCACATCCGTGCACTAAAAAATATTCCAACTATTCAAATTTTGCGACGGAATTTTGTATTAACGCCCAATAAAATTTGGATGAACTACTTGCCTGTGATTATAGTGATAACACTTCTAATTTTTTTATTGGCTAAAACATCCAAATTGGCACTGGCATTTTTAGCGGGTATTTTTGGCATCTGCTTAGTTGCAGGTGTTCTGGCATATGGCTTGGCGCTAATGCTGCACCGCCTGAGTCAAAACAATATTTTCGATAATATAATTAGCTTAGGTATGGGCAATTTAAAGCGTAGGCTTGGTTTGTCTATCGCACAAATTATTGGCTTTAGCTTGGGCGCCATGGTATTGATGCTGCTAGTGATGATTAAAACTGATTTGATGCAGTCCTGGCAGTCGTCATTGCCAGTGGATGCGCCAAACAGGTTTATTGTTAATATTCAACAGAATCAAGTTGAGCCTGTAAAAAAATTCGTTAGTCAAATAAGCCCAAGTGAAAGTAATCCACAAGTGTTTGCAATGATTCGCGGCAGGCTGCTAGAAAAGAATGACCTGCCAATTAATGCAGAGATGTTCACAGAAGAACGCGCAAAAAGGTTGGTATCACGCGAATTTAATTTGTCATCAGCCGCTGAAATGCAAACCGACAACAAACTGCTGGAAGGCCGTTGGTGGCGCGCAGATGAAGCAGCTGCGCCGCTACTGTCTTTAGAGTTTGATATTGCACAAGCGCTGAATATTAAACTAGGAGACTCGCTGACTTATGACATTGCGGGCAGTAAAATCACCTTAACTGTAGCGAGTATACGCAAAGTAGAGTGGGACAGCATGCGCGCAAACTTTTTTGCTGTGACGCCGCCTGAAACTTTAGCTCAATTCAGTGCCAGCTACATGACTGCATTTTACTTACCTAAAAGCCAAGATAATGTACTTAACAGCATGCTACAACAATTTCCTAATTTTACCGTGATAGATGTTGCCAGCATCATGAATCAAGTGCGTGACATTATGAGCAAACTCGCCACTGCCGTTAGTTTTGTATTTGGTTTCTGTGTATTGGCAGGTGTTGCTGTGCTATATGCTGCGCTGGTGGCCACACGCAGTGTGCGTTTGCAAGAAGCCAGTTTGTTGCGTGCCTTTGGCGCATCACGCAGGCAAGTGACGTTAATGCTGCTTACAGAATTTGCAAGCATTGCAGTACTAGCCTCTATTGTGGCGGTGTTGGTTGCCAGCGGTTTAAGTTATTATTTAAGCCGCTATGTGTTGGATATTGGGTATCAATTTAACTTGCCATTAGCGCTTAGTGTCCTAGTGTTGGCGCTTATATTCATCCCGCTTACCGCGTGGCTAGTTATTCGTGGCTATTTAAATGTTGCCCCTAAACAACTGCTAAACAGTATCTAATTATTTATATTATTGGTTGTATATAACCACCATTATTGGTTGTATACAACCAACTAATTGGCATATAATGTTGCCAATGTATATGTTATTCAGTTAACCCGTTGATCTACATTAATGTTTTTACAAGCCTTCCCTTAGGTATATTTTTTGCATATTAATACTAGATGTAAATAATAAATAATTTTCTATCCTAGGGAAAAACATATGAGTTCAATCAATAAACCAAAGTCTTTGTTGCTGGCCGCGCTGGTAGCAAATGCTATGCCCTATTTGGCTGTTGCCGAAGAGGTCAGCAATATCACCACGGAAAAAGTGGAAGTTTATTCTAGTACGCCTTTGAAAGGCATTGGTCTGCCGCTTCATAAAGTGCCTGCAAACGTGCAGATGGCAGCACCTAAAGATGTCAATGACCAAACAGGTGTATCTATTGCAGACTATATGAACAACAATATGCAAGGCGTTACCGTCACTGAGCTTGGCGGGAACCCATGGCAGCCAGAGATTAATTTTCGTGGTTATTCTTCTTCGCCACTATTAGGCAATTCACAAGGCTTATCCACTTATATTGATGGTGTGCGTGTGAATGAGCCGTTTGGTGACGTGACTTCTTGGGACAAAATTCCGAGTTTTGCAATTGGTAGTATGCAAGTCGTACCGGGTTCAAATCCGCTTTATGGCTTGAATACCCTAGGCGGTGCCATTGCAATTCAAACTAAAAGCGGTAGAGATAATCTAGGTGCAGCGGTTGAATATGAAGCAGGTTCATGGGGGCGTCAGCGTGCGTTAGTGGAGTACGGTGGTGTTTCTCAGGATGGTTCAGTGGACTACATACTTGGGTTCCAGCACACCACAGAAGATGGCTGGAGAAAGTTTTCACCATCACACGTCAATCAACTGTTTGCTAAAGCTGGCTGGCAAAATGAAACGACTAAGTTGGATTTGGCTTATATCGGTAGTGATAACAATCTAATTGGCAACGGCTTAACACCAGAGTTCTTATTGCGTGGTGATAAGGACCAAATTCATACTCGCCCAGACCAAACTAAGAATTATTCGCACATGCTGACACTGAATGGTTCTCATTGGATGAATGATGACACGATGTTCTCTGGTAATGTCTATTACAAAAAAGCGAATCGCGGAACCTTGAATGGTGATGGATATGAGAATAGCGCAGATGATGGCGATACATTAGAAGGTTATGAGCAACTTGGTGCTTGTGTTGCTGACCCGGGCGAGACTGAATGTGAAGTGATTGGCTCTGTGCTGAATCGCACCAATACCAAGCAAGATACCTATGGCGCAACTGGCCAATTCACTTTAAGTGAAGATTTTATGGGCAAAGAAAACCAATTTGTAGTCGGCGCTGGGTATGACTACAGTCTTATTCGCTTTAAACAAAATGAACAAGCAAATGTTGGTGATATTGACGGAACAATTGGCACACTCCTTCCAAGTGGTGAGGTATTTGATCCAACTCGCCAGCCGACATTTGAGGGTGACGGGGTATTGCCTCAGCGTCAAACAACAGGCTTAACTGGCAAGCAGTATACGGCACGTTTATTTGCTACAGACACGCTGTCACTAAATGATAAATGGCATTTAAATTTAGGCGCAAGCTGGAATTTCACTCGAATTGATAACGTAGATACGTTACGAGGCGATACTGGCCCAAGAACATTGACGGCTAGGGATAGTTATACACGCTTGAACCCAACTATCGGATTGACGCATACGCCAAACGATAGTTTGACTTTTTATACATCGTATAGTGAATCAAGCCGTGCTCCAACGGCAATTGAAGTCGGTTGTTCTAACCCAGCCAATCCATGCCTGTTGCCAGCGGCTTTGGCAGATGATCCACCACTTAATCAAGTGGTTGCTAAAACCTATGAGTTTGGCGGTCGAGGTAAATTAACAGATTCAATTAACTGGAATGCGGGTGTTTACCACGCTACAAACCATGACGATATTCAGTTCGTCGCTTCTAATCAACTTGCTGGTGCAGGGTACTTTAAAAATGTTGGAAGAACACAGCGTCAAGGCCTTGACTTCGGTTTAAATGGCGTTGCAGATCGTTTTAAATGGGGCGCTACGTACAGCCTTGTTCATGCAACTTATGACTCAGATGTTGAGTTTGTGAATGGTTCAAATTCTTCTGGCTTTGTTAATGATGGGATATTTACAGCAAAAAATGGTGACAGATTGCCTGCGATTCCGCTACACCAATTGAAATTGCGTGGACAGTTCGCAGTAACTCCCAGCTGGAATATTGGGGCCAATGTAATTGGTTACTCAAGCCAGTATGTGATTGGTAACGAAAATAATAAGCACCAAGCTAATGCAGCACAATGTGCTGGTGGTGAGGAGTGCGCTACTGGTAAAGGCAAAATCAGTGGCTACTTTATTGTTAATCTCGATACGCAGTATAACTTTGGCAATGGCTGGAAAATGTTTGCAAAAGCCACTAATATTTTCGATCGTGATTACAACCTGAGTGGTCGCTTAGCTGAATCATTATTTGATGCAAATGGCCAATTTGGTGAGGAGTCTAAAGTGTTAGCTGTGTTGCCTGGTGCACCACGTGCTGCTTGGTTAGGATTCCGCTACGAGTTTGGTGGTAAAAAATGAGCTGTATCAAAAGTTAACTAAAGGTAATGCTTGCTTGCACATAAAACAAACCCTGATTCATTAGCCCCACAACTCAATCAAGCAAAAAAAATATTGATTGTAGAGGACGAGGCCCTGTTTGCACGCGCCGTGTTAAAGCGTATGCAAAAGGCGGGGTTTGAATGCGAGCATGCTGAAACTTTGCTAGATGGACGCGCGATTGCTAAGCAATTTGAACCAGATATTGTTTTGTTGGATATGCGTTTGCCAGATGGTAACGGATTGGATTATCTGCCAGAACTCGTGGCAAATGGCGTAACGGTTATTGTGATGACGGCGTATGGCGATTTTAGCGACGCGGTAAATGCGATTAAACTAGGTGCCAACGATTATTTGAAAAAGCCCATTGATTTAGAAGAGCTTTTATTAATCGTGCAAAAAAATGAAAAAACTGTCGAGCTTAAAACCAGCTTAGACTACTCGCGGCAACGCAACACCCATAATACCGATGGCGTCAATTTAATCGGCGAGAGTCCAGCGATTCAAAGTTTGCGTTTGCAAATCTCGCGCATTGCAGAGTTGGGCGCTAAATATGAAGTGACACCGCCAACTGTACTGATTACAGGTGAGACTGGAACAGGTAAGGATGTAGCTGCACGCTTATTGCATGCTAGCAGCCCGAATAGCGACAAGCCTTTCGTTCACGTTGATTGCGCATCATTGCCTGCCGAGTTGATTGAAGCGGAACTATTTGGACATGAGAAAGGCGCATTTACTGGCGCCGTTAATGCTCGCCCAGGTTTAATAGAGGCGGCAGAAGACGGCACGCTTTTTTTGGATGAAATTGGTGAGTTGCCACTGGCCTTGCAAGCCAAGCTACTTAACGTTTTGGAGCGGCGTGTCGTGCGTCGTTTGGGTTCAACAAAGGAACGCAGTGTGCCAGCTCGCATTGTAGCTGCTACCAATCGCGATTTACACGAAATGTCTCAGGCGGGTAAATTTCGCTCGGACTTATATTATCGTTTAAATGTGATGATGATATCACTGCCACCACTTCGTGAACGCGATGGTGACGCATTGTTGCTAGCCAAGTATTTTATTGATCTTACCGAAAAGCGTTATGGGTTAACCAAGCATTCACTCAGCGCAAGCGCTGTAGAAACTTTGCAGCAATACAATTGGCCTGGCAATGTGCGCGAATTGCGTCACCAAATTAGCCGCGCTGTGTTGTTGTGCGCAAGTGAACATATTTCTGCGCATGATTTGGCATTACGCGCTAACAAACCTGAAAATCTGGCTGTTAATTACCAAACACAACTCACTTTAGATGCCTCAGAAAAAAGTATGCTACTCAGTGCATTAGAAGCCTCACATAACAATGTCTCAGAAGCAGCGCGTCAGCTTGGCATTACACGCATGACGATGCGTTATCGTATGGATAAGCATAACATTAAAGCTTAATACAGCTTCTACTCTGCACGATAAATCTCGTGCCACATGCTATCATTTCACTAATTTCAACGAGTGCATTTCTTGCAGGTTTTTTCTATGATATTAGGTTCACCTTTAACGCCATCTGCTACCAAAGTCATGCTACTAGGCAGTGGTGAGTTGGGTAAAGAAGTCATCATTGCTTTGCAGCGATTTGGGGTAGAGGTGATTGCGGTTGATCGCTATGAAAACGCGCCTGGGCAGCAAGTAGCACATCGTGCTTACACCATTGATATGACTGATGCGGCGGTGTTAAAAGCACTGATTATAAAAGAAAAACCACATTTAATTGTGCCAGAAATTGAAGCGCTGAACACTGATGTGCTGGCAGAAATTGAGTGTGAAGGCTTAGCCACGGTTATCCCCACCGTAAAAGCCGTGCAACTCACCATGAACCGCGAAGGTATTCGCCGACTGGCAGCCGAAGAGCTGAAATTGCCTGTTTCTCCTTATGCTTTTGCACGCAGCAGTGTTGAGCTGCAAGCCAGTATAGATGCAGGTATTGGTTACCCTTGTTTTATTAAACCTACTATGTCATCTAGCGGCAAAGGTCAGTCACGAGTGACAGAAAAATCACAAGTACAAGTGGCGTGGGATTATGCCGCTACAGGTGGGCGTGTAAATTTGGGTGTGGTGATAGTAGAAGGTCAAATTGATTTTGACTACGAAATTACCTTGCTCACAGTGCGTGCAAAAAATGCAGCAGGTGAAACACAAACTTACTTTTGTGAACCTATCGGTCATGTACAAAAAAGTGGTGATTATGTAGAAAGCTGGCAGCCACAAGCGATGACGACCAATGCGCTAAAAAATGCACAACATATTGCTAAAACTATTACCGACGCACTGGGTGGTTTAGGGTTATTTGGCGTAGAGTTGTTTGTGAAGGGCGACCAAGTGTGGTTTTCTGAAGTGAGTCCGCGCCCACATGATACAGGTATGGTGACGATGTGTAGTCAACGCTTAAGTGAGTTTGACCTACACGCACGTGCCATTTTGGGTCTGCCAGTGGATGTGAGTATGACTAAACCGGGTGCTAGTGCCGTTATTTACGGTGGGGTTGAATCAAGCAATCTTAAATATGATGGTCTGGAAGCTGCATTGAATATACCTGGCAGCGATGTGCGTTTATTTGGTAAACCGCAATCTTTTGTAAAACGTCGTATGGGCGTGGCTTTAGCAACAGGCAAAGATACCGATGAAGCGCGCGAACGTGCTAAGTTGGCGGCTAGCCTAATAAAACCCAGTAATTAAAACCTAGTAATTAAAGCATTAAATTTAAAGTCATGCTCGATAAAATTGAAGGCGCGGGTAGTAGCAAATCTACTTTTTTTGAGTTGCTAGGTGGAGCGGCTGGCGGCACGGAAAAGATTCGCGCGCTGGTAGAAACTTTTTACGACATCATGGACACCGACCCCAAGGCTGCAACCATACGCGCACTGCACCCATCTGATTTAACCTCGTCACGCGAAAAATTATTTATGTTTTTGACGGGTTGGACAGGTGGCCCACAGTTGTATATTGAGCGCTATGGTCACCCAAAATTACGCCAACGCCACATATCGTTTTCAATTGGAGAAAGTGAACGCGATCAATGGATGTATTGCATGATAAAAGCCATGCAAACCTTAAGTTTAGATGAAAAGCTGATGCAGAAGCTGGCAGAGCAGCTTTATGGTGTGGCGGATTTTATGCGTAA
This sequence comes from Methylophilaceae bacterium, assembly GCA_011391175.1. Taxonomy (GTDB): domain Bacteria; phylum Pseudomonadota; class Gammaproteobacteria; order Burkholderiales; family Methylophilaceae; genus Methylotenera_A. The sequence goes on from JAABQZ010000008.1 coordinate 35,139, forward strand.
TAAACCAGAATAACCTACTTAAAACAACATATTATAAGATTCCCAATTATAATTTTCGTGGTGCTATAGTAAGGCTAACAAAAAAAAGACTAAATTGGTTAGGGGGGCTGGTTGTGGCCAAAAACAGACTTAGGCAAAATAATTTATGCCTATTCAGTTATTTATGCTTAACGTTTTTATGCATGAGCAATGCCCACGCGCAACTATTGCTAGTTGCAGGACAGGTTGTTGACACAGTATCCGCAGTTAAGTTACCCAAACAACCAACTGAAATTGCTTTGCTAGCTAACCATCAGTTTGAGCAGGTTATCCCCATTGTGCTAGGTATGATGTTGCTGGTGTTGATACTGTTTGTATTGGATCAGCAGTTAAAAAAGCGTGTATTGCGCAAGTTTCTAGCGGAATATCAAACGCCAAAAAGTCAAACTGAAAGCCTAGCCCATACAAATAGTTTGTTTTTAGTACTCGGTATATTGATACTCGGCCTATCAATCGCCCTTTATCATTTCGTATTAGCGCCTATCCTGCTTAGCCAGAGCCATTTACTTGTAAAGTATATTAGCGAAGGGCTCATTGCACTGGCGCTAGTTGGCGGATTTTTGTTCGGTAGTTTTAAGCGCGGTCGTCAGGTTGAGTTGCTGATGAATGAATCTCAGCAGCAAATGAAGAAAAAACTCATCATGCAAGAGAAACTTATTAGCAGTGAGCAGCGTCTGCAACGCCAAAATGCTAGTTTAGGCCAAATCACCGCGATGCAACTTAGGCATTGGCAAAACCCAGAAGAAATCTTTAAAGAAATAGCCAAAATTTCTGCAGAGACACTAGATGTCGAGCGTGTCGGTGTTTGGATGTTTAGTGAGGACGATAAGCGCTTAGTGTGTGTGGATTTGTATCTAAAATCAAAAAATCTACATACCAATGTGAAGTCATTACAAGCGCATGAGTTTCCAGTGTATTTCAGTCATCTCGCGCAGCTACGTATCATGGCTGCAAATGATGTGATGCATCATCCAGCTACCCTAGAGCTTGCAAAAGGTTATGCACAGGCAAACAATATTGGCGCGATACTTGATGGGGCTATATGGCTGAACAATCATGTCATTGGTGCAATCTGTCATGAGCACGTGGGTGGTGCGCGTGCGTGGACATTGGATGAGCAAAGTTTTGCCGCATCGGTTGCGGATTTAACTCGCCTGACTATAGAAATGGACACAAGGCGCAAGGCCGAGCTGGCATTGCTAAAGCAAAATGAAAATTTAGAGCAAATTGTAGAAACAAGAACTTTATCACTGCAAGAAAGTGAAAAAACTTTTCGTTATGTGGTTGAGCATGCGCCCATTTCAATTCTTATTATTAACAAAGATGCTAGGATTACAGAGTTTAACCCTGAGGCTGAAATTGCGACTGGCTATACTAGGGAGCAGGCTGTAGGTAAGAATTTCATTGAGCTTTTAGTGGCAAAAGAGTCGCGAAAAAAAGCGTTCCAAATGTCTTTGAGCACGCTGAAAGGTGAGGATTTTCGTGGCATTGAACTGTATTTGCAGCGCGCAGACGGCACAAAATTAGAGTTTGAATGCTCGGCAAGCTTGGCGGGTTACGATGCAAATGCGGGTGCGCGACAAATAGTTGCGATCGGACGTGATATTTCGCAGCAAAAAGCGCTGGAACAATCGTTAATCATTGCGCGCGAGTCCGCTGAATCAGCGGACCGTATCAAATCGATGTTTGTTGCATCAATGTCGCATGAGTTACGTACGCCACTTAACTCGATCATTGGTTTTTTAGGGGTAGTGCTGCAAGGCATGTCTGGTGAACTGAATGTCAAGCAAAAAGACCAACTTGGGCGTGCTTATAACTCATCTAAACATTTATTATCGTTGATTACCGATGTGATTGATATTTCTAAAATTGAGGCAGGCTTTTTACAAGTGCATGTGGAAAAGTTTGACTTGGCGACCTTACTCATAGAGGTGCAGCATGCCGTACAACACCTGGCTGAAGATAAAGGCTTAGCATTAATCATTGAGTGTCCAAAAGATATTGAGTTAGAAACTGATCGAAAACGTTTGTATCAAGTGGTGTTAAATGTAGTGAGCAATGGATTGAAATATACCGAGCAGGGTTCAGTTAAAGTCACTGCTAGCAGTGAAGGTAAGCAACTGACTATTGTGGTGGAAGACACTGGAATTGGCATTAAAGAGGTAGATCTGCAAAATTTATTTAAGCCGTTTGAGCGTATTGACTCACATTTGAAAATTAAAACCTTAGGCACTGGCTTGGGCTTATATTTAACGCGCAAGATTCTTAACCAGTTATTAGGCGGAGATATTTCGTTAACAAGTCAATTAGGACAGGGCAGCATTTTTACTATTCAAGTACCAGTTAAAATGCCTGAAGTTGTTATTAAAAATCACACTTCAATTTTAGAAGACTATAGGCCATGAAATTCATACGATGAAAACAGCACTTATTATTGAAGATAACGACAACAACTTAGAGTTGATTCGTTTTATTTTGGAGAAAGCTGGATATAACACGCGCTTTGCCATGACTGGCTTGGAGGGTGTGCAGCAGGCACTAACTATTCCACCCGATTTCATTATTTTAGATATACAATTGCCAGATATCAACGGGCTTGAGGTCTTGAAGCGCATCCGTGCGCATCCAGTGGGTGCTGTTGTGCCCATTATTGCCATGACCTCATATGCTATGGCGGGTGATAGGGAGAAGTTGTTGGGAGAAGGCTGCACGGCATATATTGAAAAGCCAATCGACCCAGCGAGCGTAGTCGCACAAATTGAAAAAGCTTTAGGCAAAGAAAGATAACAAAATGAAGATTTTAATTGCTGAAGATGACGAAAACTCAAGACATCTGCTAGAAGACGTTTTGTTTAGCGAGGGCTATGATGTTGTAAGTTTTGATAATGGTTTAAAGGCCCTGTCTTATTTGCAAGTTGAGCCTGTTGATTTAATCGTCTCAGATATTTTAATGCCAGAACTTGATGGCTATGGTTTGTGTCGTGCGCTTAAGCAAAATATTAGCCTACAAAAAATACCGTTTATTTTTTACACTGCCACCTATACTACGGCGCAAGATGAACGTTTTGCTATTGCCTTAGGCGCTAATAAATTCTTAATTAAGCCCATGTTAATGCCAGATTTTCTTAAGGTGATTAAGGATGTCATAGATTCTGATGAGGCTGGCAGAGGTCCTAAAAATCGTGGCCTATATCGTGGTAGTCCGCTCAAACTTGATAAGCAACATGCGGATTTGGTGCGCGGCAAGTTAGATAAAAAACTGATAGAGCTGAATGAAGAAAGATCAAAGCTGATAGAGAGCGAGGCGCGTTTTAGAGACTTTGCTGAGGCCTCTGCTGATTGGTTTTGGGAGTCGAATGAGCAACACAAAATTAATGTCCTTATAGGGGGGCCAGCAGGTTTAAATTTTTACACGCTGACCGATTTGGCAGAAGCTTGCCATAGTCATTCTTCTAACGAAATGCTTAAAACATTGCAGGCGCATAAGCGCTTTTCTGATTTTGTGGTGCACTTCACAGACGAACTAGGCAAACTGGTTTATTTGCGCGTCTCAGGTAAACCTTTATTCGAGCTAAACGGCAAATTTATTGGTTATCGTGGCGTGGGGCGCGATGTAAGTGAAATGGTTGCGCTTAACCGAAAAGTTGAGTTTTTAGCTTCGCACGATGATTTAACGGGTTTACCAAACCGTAGCCTGTTCAGACAGCGTTTAGAGCATGCGATTGCAAAAGCCGAGCGTACTAACAGCCAAGTATTGCTATTATTTTTTGATTTAGACAAATTTAAATTAGTGAATGACACGCTTGGGCATGAGGCGGGCGACCAGCTATTAATTATGGCAACCAAACGCATTTCTGAGAAAGCACGTGCGACAGATGCATTATGTCGATTAGGTGGTGATGAATTTGTGATGGTAATGGAAGGTGCGTCGCCGCAAGATGGACATAGGCTAGTACGCGATATTATTACGGCATTCTCTACACCATTCGATATTAAGCAACAAAAAGTGTATTGCACTACCAGCATCGGTGTCAGCGTATATCCAGACGATACGACAGACCCGCAAACCTTGATGGTATATGCTGATTTGGCCATGTACCGTGCCAAGCAAAATGGCCGTAATGATTTTGAGTTTTATACCAGCAACCTGAATTTTATCGCACACCAATGGCTGGATATGGAAAATGGTATTCGTCACGCGTTTAAAGAAGATCAGTTTTTTGTGGTGTTTCAACCGCAAGTAGAAAATACAAAAAATCAACTCATTGGTATGGAGGTATTGTTGCGTTGGCGACATCCCGAGCGTGGCCTGATCCCACCGCTAGAGTTTATAAAAATTGCTGAACAATCTGCACTGATTAACCAAATTGGTGAGTTTGTTACAGATGCAGCCTGTAAACAAATACGGGCTTGGCTTGACAAAGGTTTAAGTGTGCCTCGTGTTTCTATTAATATTTCCGCAAGGCATTTGCGCTCACAAACGTTGGTAAAAACACTGACTGCTACCGCCCTCAAATACGGCATAGAGCCCAATATGTTATGTATCGAAATTACTGAGCATGCGTTGTTAGAAGAAGGCGATGTTGTTAAGAAAAACATGCGCGAGATTAAAGCGGCAGGTTTTAGTATTTCTCTAGATGATTTTGGTATGGGGCACTCATCGTTGCTTTATCTTAAACGCTGGGCGGTGGATGAGGTGAAAATTGATCGTAGCTTTGTAGATGGCTTGCTGAACAGTGCGGAGGATCGCGTCATTGTTAAAGCGATTGTGGCACTCGGTGACGCGCTAGGCTTGCAACTCGTGGGTGAGGGAGTAGAGAACCAAATGCAGGCCGATATTTTGGCGGCTAGCGGATGTAAAAATGTGCAGGGTTATTTTTATTCACCACCAATTGAGGCTAAAGAAATGGAAACATGGCTTAAAAAGAATGGGCTAAAAAAATAAGTGCAGGTATCATCACCCATTAAATGGATGTGTTAGCGAAATAAAAAAGCCTGTTAAAACAGGCTTTTTTATTTACACTTTCTTTATACTTGCTTCTAGAGTTTACTTGCTTGTCCTTAAGCCACCCAATAAAGCCGCTACAGGCACTTTGCGATTAGTGAGCGTGGAAATCTTAGCGTTGTCACTATTGCTTTTAGTTGGCTCGTAAGGCTTGTCAAACCAAGGGTCTGCAGAGGGTTTGCGCGTGTGCTGGCGTGGTTTGATATCACCTTTGCTGCGATTAGATGCTACGCTGTTTTCTGTATGAGCTTCGCGCGCCGTACTTCTGTACGCAACAGATTTTGCTACAGCTTTTATATCGGCCTTTTCTTTGTCAATGCTACGTTTAATCAGCTTTTCAATCTCTGCCAAATATTTTTCTTCATCTTCACACACCAGAGATATTGCCACGCCGCTAGCGCCTGCACGACCAGTACGACCTATACGATGTACATAGTCTTCTGGCGCGCTAGGGATCTCGTAATTAATCACCATCGGTAAATCGCTAATATCTAAACCGCGTGCAGCCACATCAGTTGCCACTAACGCAGTTATTTTCCCTGCCTTAAATGCATCCAGTGCTTCTATGCGCTCTTTCTGACTTTTATCACCGTGAATTGCATCTGCGGCAATACCTTCTTTATGTAGCGCTTTACTTAATCTGCTGGCTGTCAACTTGGTTTTTGTGAAAATAATCACTTGCTGACTGTCAGTCTCTTTCAATAACTGTGTCAATAGCGCTTGTTTTTTGCTTTGCTCAACCAAATATACTTTTTGCGTGACATTTTCAGCCGTAGCATTGCTGCGCGCTACTTCTATTAATGTTGGGTTGGTTAAAAAATCATCCGCTAATTTTTTGATTTCGTTAGAAAATGTGGCTGAGAACATCAGATTTTGACGCTGTTTTGGCAATAACGCTAATATTCTTTTAAGGTCAGGCATAAAGCCCATGTCCAGCATTCTATCCGCTTCATCTAGCACCAAAATTTGCACTTGACCTAAATTAAGCGTTTTTTGCTCGACGTGATCTAGCAAACGACCTGGCGTTGCCACCAAAATTTCCACCCCCGTTTTTAAATGCGGGGTTTGCGTTTTAATATCCACACCACCAAACACCACCAAACTTTTTAGTGGCGTATGTTTTGCATATACTTTGACGCTTTCTTCCACCTGAATTGCCAACTCGCGTGTTGGCGTAAGCACTAACGCACGGATTGGATGCTTGGCAGGACTGGTGCTAGTGCTAGCAAAGGGGAGTAATTTTTGCAAAATAGGCAACGCAAAGGCTGCCGTTTTACCTGTACCCGTTTGCGCCCCTGCCATTAAATCCAAGCCTTGCAAAGCCAATGGAATGGCTTTGGCTTGAATTGGTGTAGGTGTAGTGTAACCAGTTTCTTGCACCGCCTTTAACAACGGTGCGGCTAGACCAAGTGCATCAAATTGTATTATTTCTGTCGTCATCGTTTTAAACTGAATTATGCGAAACTACGTGGACGGCGCGGTGCATTGTCACCACCAGCGCGCGCTGGACGGTCACCAGTTGGACGTGGACGCGGGTTGCCAAATTTTTCGCCAGTTGAAGCACGCGGTGACTCACTACGTGGTGCTGAGCCTGCAGATGAACCTGAAGTTGAAGAGCGGGCTGCTGATGAACGGTTTGGTCTCTCACCGAAACTACCTTCAGGTTTGCGTGCGTAAGGCTTAGCAGCATTGCCTCTGTCGCCAAAGCCTTTGCTCAACTCACGGGCAAATTGCATATCCGTATCTTTGGTATAGCTACGGCTGTTGCCATTGACTTCGCCAGAAGCATCACGTGGAATAGGTTTGCTTGCTTCGTTGTTAAAGCGATCTGCATTACGCGCTGGGCGCTCATTAGAATAAGGTTTGTCACCAAAGCCACGGCCTGCTGGGCGTGCACCATCGTGTGTGCGTGTTTTGTTACGGTCGTTAAAACCGCCACTGCGCGCACCGTAGGTTTTTTCACCCGCTGGTTTTTCGCCCATGATTCTATCGCCAAATGTGCCACGATTATCACGGCCAGCATCGCGTGATTGGTAACCAGCGCGATCACCTGGTTTGTGCGCACTGCGCTCGTTACGACCACTTCCATACCCGCCACGATCACCATTGCCACCACGTCTTGCACCGTCTGGTTTGCTAGAAGTAAAGCTACGTTTTGGCTCAAACCCTTCAATCACTGCAGCGTCTAATTTCTGGCCAGTAAATTGTTCAATTTTGCGCAATAAATGGCGGTCCATATTCGATGCGAATGAAATCGCAACACCCTTATTATTTGCACGACCAGTACGGCCAATACGGTGCACATAATCTTCAGCAAATTTTGGTAAATCGTAATTAATTACATGGCTAATACCTTGCACGTCAATGCCCCGTGCGGCAACATCTGTAGCAACAAGTACCTTTACATCGCCATGACGCAACTTAGTCAACGTGCGGTTACGCGCACCTTGTGTCATGTCACCGTGTAAGGCGGCTGTTTTATGGCCAGCGGCATATAAGTCTTCTGCCAACACATCAGCATGGCGCTTGGTGCTGGTAAAAATAATCGCTTGGTTCATGTCTGGGGAGATTAACAAATGCTCTAATAATTTGTTTTTATGCGTCATGTCATCTACAAAGTGTAGGCGTTGCTCGATATTAGCGTGTTTTTCTTTCTGACCAGCCACTTGTAGGGTGATTGGGTTGTTTAAGAATTGTTTTGCAATATGACCAATGCCATCTAAAGTGGCTGAGAACAATAGCGTTTGACGCTCTTTTGGTAATGCAGCGCAAATCTTTTCAACATCTGGCATAAAGCCCATGTCCAACATGCGGTCAGCTTCATCTAACACCAACATTTGCAAACGGCTAAGGTCAATGCGGCCACGTTCCATATGGTCAATAAAGCGGCCTGGTGTAGCTACTAAAATATCTAATGGTTGTGACAATAATTTATTTTGTAGCGGGTAGGGCATGCCGCCCACAATACTCACAGTACGTGCGCGAATATATTTACCGTATTTACGTGCGGCTTCGTTGACTTGTGCAGCAAGTTCACGCGTTGGTGTTAGCACTAAAATACGTGGGCCGCGGCTATTTGAGGCGTGTGGCGTAGCTAATAAGTTGAGTGCTGGTAAAGTAAATGCAGCTGTCTTGCCAGTGCCAGTTTGGGCAGAGGCCATAATGTCACGGCCTTTAAGCGCATCAGGGATTGCTTGCGCTTGCACTGCGGTAGGGTTGGTATAACCAGCCTCAAGTACGGCGCGTAAAATGGTAGGGTGTAAATCTAGTGATTCAAAAGTGGTTGATTCTAAAGACAAAGTATTGTCCCTTTCAATAAAAACAAAAAAGGGCGCGAGCAATCACATCAATGTTGAGGCTATTTTTAAAAAATAAAAAAATCAACACAAAACGCGTAAAGCAAATTATTAATAAAACAAAATTTAAAATGCTTTTTACCAGCGCACGGGCATAGCCGCTAACCAGTAAAAGATAGACAAATTGTCTATATGATAGCCGCTTCAACATTTCACGAGCAGCAATTGGGTCAGGGCGATGAATCTAAAACTAAAAACTAAGTAAGCAAAAGTTTTAACTTGCGCGCAGTATAACCACTTAAGCGCAAATGTCAAATTAATTAGCT
>JAABQZ010000090.1 GCA_011391175.1 Methylophilaceae bacterium
GTAGTTGAAGAAGCTCCCGCGGCAGAAGTTGTTGAGGCGGCGCCAGTAGAAGAAGCGCCAGCTGAAGTTGTTGCTGAAGCAACGCCAGAAGAACCAGCTGCTTAATTTTTCAGCTAGGGCCATGCCTGTCAATAGGCGCTATTAAGTAATGGCTACTGTAAGTGTAAATGATTTAGTGATTATGGGGCGCATTGTTGCCCCATATGGCGTTTTTGGGTGGCTAAAAGTGCTGCCCGATACTGAGCAAATAGATGGTTTGCTCGATTATAAAACGTGGTGGATAGGCAAAGATAACGATTGGCGCGAGCTAAAGGTGGAAGAAGCTAAAATCCACAACGATGTCATTGTGGTGAAGTTGCAGGGCATTAGTGAGCGCGATGGCGCTTTTGCATGCAAAGGCAAGCAGGTAGCGGTGCCTAGAGCAGCGTTGCCAAAGCCAGGTAAAAATGAATATTACTGGTCTGATTTAATTGGACTACAGGTTAGAAATCTACAAGCGGTAGATTTTGGCAAAATAAGCGATGTATTTGCCACAGGTGCAAATGATGTGATTGTTGCAAAGAACGATGAAGGCCGAGAGCGCCTAATCCCGTTTATTGATGCAGCAATTATTGAAGTGGATATGGTGGCAAAAACCATGCTGGTAGATTGGGATGCAGATTTTTAATGGTAGGGCATATTTTTAGTGCGCTTTGATGTCATCAGCCTGTTCCCTGAAATGTTTGATGCAATTACCAAGCATGGCATTACCAGCAGAGCGTTTGATAAAAAGATTTATGTTCTAAATGTGATTAATCCACGCGATTTTACGCAGGATAATCACAAAACGGTGGATGATCGACCTTATGGCGGCGGTCCTGGCATGGTGATGCTGGCCGAGCCCTTAAGCCAAGCGATTAATGCGGCTAGAGTGTTAAATGTCGGCGCGAAAGTGATTCACTTATCGCCACGTGGCAAGCCACTGACGCATGAAAAAGTGATGCAACTAAGCCGGCAACAAGGCTTGATTTTATTGGCAAGTCGCTACGAAGGTGTGGATGAACGATTGTTAGACGCGCTGGTGGATGAGGAAATATCCATTGGCGACTATGTGTTAAGTGGTGGTGAATTGCCGGCCATGGCGTTAATAGATGCGGTTGTACGGCAATTACCTGGTGTGTTGGGTGATGCAGATTCAGCAATAGAAGATTCATTTGTGAATGGCTTGCTGGATTATCCACATTACACGCGACCAGAAGTTTTTAATGAACAAAAGGTGCCAGAAGTATTATTGTCTGGTAATCATGCAAAGATTAGAGAATGGCGATTAAAACAATCGTTGTTGCTAACAAGGGCAAAACGCCCGGATTTATTGGCCGCAAGGTCGTTGACGAAAGAAGAAGCTCGACTGCTACAAGAAGGTATTAGAGAGCAGGAACAAGCTTCTTTACAATTAAAAGGAACGTAAAGGAAACAATATGGCAGATATTATTAAAATGTTAGAAACGGAAGAAATTGCCCGTTTAGCTAAAAAAGTACCAGCATTCGCCCCTGGCGATACCGTTGTAGTGGGTGTAAACGTGGTTGAGGGTACGCGTAAACGTGTGCAGGCTTACGAGGGCGTTGTTGTTGCTATTCGCAATCGCGGCTTAAATTCATCTTTCATCGTACGTAAAATTTCATCTGGTGAGGGCGTAGAACGTACCTTCCAAACTTATTCACCAGCAATCGCGTCAATCGAAGTCAAACGTCGTGGTGATGTGCGCCGCGCTAAACTTTACTACTTGCGTGAGCGTTCAGGTAAATCTGCACGTATTAAAGAGAAATTATTCGCGCGTGATAAAGAAGTCATGGCGCCTGAAGTTGCTGCTGAATAAGCAACCTACTAAAATTAAAACCCCAAAATTGAAAAGTTTTGGGGTTTTTTAATGTCTAAATTTCCAGCTTTATAATCATTTGTTATTTGCATTCAGTTCAAAAGTCTAGTTTAATAAACATATTGAATTTAACATAAAAAAAATGTCAAAAAACAAGCATCCACCGCAATATGACGCCGTCGTCCCAGCCCCATTTGGTGCAGTGGGTATTTACATTCAGGGTGTGCAAGTGGCCATTGAGCTGCTACCTAAAGGTCAGCCGTTAAAACCTGCCGAGCACAAAGTGGTTGCAAAAGTGGCCAATCAAATTGAGGCTTATTTCAACAATGCACGTAACGATTTTAACTTGCCCATTGTGTATAAAGGTACGCCGTTTCAGCGTCGCGTATGGCAAGCTATTAGTGCCATTGCTTGTGGGCGAGTGCTCACTTACGGCGAAATAGCGGAGCAAATTGGCAGTGGCCCGCGTGCAGTGGCCAATGCCTGCGGTGCCAACAACCTGCCGTTGGTGATTCCCTGCCATCGCGTGGTGGCAAAAAACGGTATTGGCGGTTTTATGAATGGTCAACAAGATGGTATAAAAATTAAAACGTGGTTGCTCAAGCATGAAGGCATTACATTTAAAAATAACAAGCTGATAAGGCCGTCGCAGCTGGACTAATGGCAAGTTGACTGAAAACTCACCAAAGCAATCTAGCCAGCTTGATACTGCTCAATTAGATACGTTTATCGATCACCTTTGGCTAGAAGATGGCCTCTCAAAAAACACCCTCGAAAGTTACCGTGCCGATTTAAGCCAATTCAGCGCTTGGTTAATCAGCAAAAAAAGTCATTTACTAGTAGCAACCCAGGCCGATATTCAGCAATACCTCGCGGTAAAATTTCCACAAAGCAAACCGCGGAGCATTAGTCGGCTGATTGCCAGTATGCGACGTTTTTATCGCTATGCGCTACGAGAGAACTTAGTAAGCACCGACCCTACCCTGCAAATTGAATCACCAAAATTACCGCGCAGCTTGCCCAAAAGCTTAAACGAGCAAGAAGTGGAAGATTTGCTAAATGCGCCGAATATTAGCGAAGCCATTGGCCTTCGCGATAGGGCGATGCTAGAGCTGCTGTACGCCAGTGGTTTACGGGTTTCAGAGCTGGTCACAGTCAAAGTTAACGAAGTGAGTACGCAGGATGGCGTGGTGCGCGTGACAGGTAAGGGCAGTAAGACAAGGCTAGTGCCGATGGGGCAAGAGGCGGCAGATTGGATAGATAAGTATTTGAACCATGCGCGCCCAGACATTTTGCAAAAGCGTCTTTGCGATGCGCTATTTGTGACTAATCGCGCAAGCGCCATGACACGACAAGCCTTTTGGTATTTAATCAAACGCTATGCGCTACTAGCGGGCATTACCAAGCACATGAGCCCGCACGTATTACGCCATGCCTTTGCCACACATCTATTGAATCACGGAGCCGATTTGCGCGTGGTGCAAATGTTGTTGGGGCATGCAGATATTTCTACCACGCAGATTTATACGCATGTGGCGCGGGAGCGCTTGAAGCAATTGCATAGTGTGCATCATCCACGTGGTTAAGTTGGAAGATAGCTGTAGTTAGTATCGATACTTTCAATCATAGTGCTGCTATCCCACGCATCAACGACTTCTTTAGCCTTTGTATAATCCGAATCGCTGACGCTCACCCTGACCAAACCAACTGCTGGTATTTCTCCAACACCGCTTTGCAAGTATTCACCCAAAACATAAGCGGCAATTTCTTGCTGTAGCAACAAGCCTTTAATAAGGTGGGCCTCGATACTATTTGCTGCATGATAAACCGTCATCATTTTGTAGGCCTTTCTAACATCACCCCAAGCGCTTTCAGACCCGACAATATCGCAGGTTTAGCCACTTTAATTTTTACATTTAACGCGCCGAATTCTTTTAAAATTAATTGGCATACATGCTCAGCGAGCGCTTCTACCAGTTGAAAGCTATGCTCTCTTAAGGTGTCATGAATGCGCGCAACCACTTCACCATAATCAATCGTGTCGGCAATCGCATCGCTTTTTCCCGCCTTAGCTAAATCGTAACCAATCTCGATATCAAGAATCACGGTTTGCGCCACCATGCGTTCCCACGCTGGTACACCCAGCTTGGTTTTTACTTTGAGTTCTGATATAAAAATGGTGTCCATATTCGTTCTTCGTTATTCCTGCGTAGGCGCTATTGCAGTAATATACTATCAATATTTAAAAGTCACTATATTCTGGTTTTTATTGGAGTGGCGCATTTGAAAGATTTTATGGATGGTTTAGGTTTTATCCCTGTTACCTTAATTCCAATGGTTTGGATAGTCGCCGCGTATTTGCTTGGCTCTATCTCGTTTGGCATTATTTTTAGCAAATTATTTAGCCTGCCAGACCCGCGCACTGTGGGCAGCGGCAACATTGGTGCCACGAATATTGCACGCAGCGGCAAAAAGCTACCAGCTATTTTAACGTTGCTAGGCGATGCGCTTAAAGGCTGGTTGCCAGTGTGGTTAGCACTGCAATCGAATATGCTGATGTGGGTAGTGGCATGGGTGGGGCTGGCAGTTTTCTTTGGCCATTTGTACCCCATTTATCACAAATTTAAAGGCGGAAAAGGCGTCGCCACTGCGCTGGGCGTGATGTTGGCAATCTCGGTTTGGTTGGCGTTGGGGTGCTTAATTGTTTGGGCGATTGTGTTCGCGATTTCTCGGTATTCATCACTAAGCGCGATTGTGGCGGCTGCATTAGCGCCTGTTTTAGCGTGGTTTTTATTGCCCTATAAAGATTATGTGTTGATGATTTTAGTGATTTCTGTGGTACTCATTTGGCGGCACAGAAGTAATATTCAGAAGTTATTGGCTGGCACTGAATCTGGTTTTGGGAAGAAAAATTAAGCCTTAATTAACAAGGTAAATTCCACCAAAAATTGCGACCATGAGTAATACAAACAGCAGGCTACCCAGAGTAGCGGCTTGTTTAGATGTCTTGCAAAAAAACAACAGCGGAAGTAAACCAAGAAGAAAAGTAATTGCGCCAATAACTTTAGCGTCGACACCAAAAAAAGGACCTGCTAAACCGAACCGAGTCCAGCTTGCTGGCACGTGTTCAGTAACGATGGCAAGCAAACCAACCATGATACAAGTTGCGCTGACAGCTAGCATCAGTATTTTTGCGATTGGTGATTGATTCTTCATCTTTTTTAATCAGCTTAAGGTTTTTGTAGCGTGCTCAAATCCCACCTTGGTTTTACACTAAAGGCATAGTTAGTTTCATTAGCACATCTAGGAGCGTGGCTAGAATCCTCATGGATATTGCCTTTCAGAGCATCATTTTTCTCTCGTATCGCTTTTAAGCACATTTTTTCTAATCTTAAAGCGCCTGCAAACGCAATCATGGCGCCGTTATCGGTACAAAACTCCAAGCGAGGATAACTCACTTTACATAATTTTTTCTTAGTTGCTGCATTTAAACGCTCACGCAGTCGCGTGTTGGCGCCCACGCCGCCAGAAACTACCAAGCTATCCAAGCCTGTTTCGCGCAACGCAGCCATGCATTTTTCAGTCAGGATTTCAGTCACCGCCTCTTGAAATTCCCAAGCGATGTCTTTTCTAACATCATCGCTTAAAGGCTGATGATTATTCACTAGCGTCAATACCGCTGTTTTTAAGCCACTAAAGCTAAAGTTTAAATCTTTGCTATTGAGCATTGGGCGCGGTAATTTGAAA
>JAABQZ010000091.1 GCA_011391175.1 Methylophilaceae bacterium
ATGCGGCGACTGAGTTAGAGTACGTGGCTACGTTTGAGGTGTTTCCAGAAGTAAAATTAGGCGATTTAAGCAAGCTTAAGCTGGAAAAACCAACACTTGAAGTAGTTGACGCGGATGTTGAAAAAACCATTGATGTGTTGGTGAAACAAAGAACCAGTTATGAGCCAGTAAAGCGCGCTACTAAAAAAAATGACCGCGTCAATATCAGCTTGAAAGCGAGTATTGATGGGCAACAGGTAGAAGACACTGCAGGCCAAGGCATGGATTTGGTACTAGGTGAGCCTGGCCGTATTCCTGTATTTGATGAAGCGTTAATTGGCGCTAAAACTGGTGAAGTGAAGCAGTTTGATATTACTTACCCAAAAGACTACAACCAAGCGCAACTGGCTGGCAAAAAAGTCAACTATGAAGTCACCTTTAACAGTGTATCGCAACCTATATTACCAAAAGTTGATGCAGAGTTTGCCAAAAGCTTAGGCGTGGCTGACGGTGATGTAAAAACCATGCGCGCAGAAATTAAATTAAGTTTAGAACAAGAAGTAGAAAAGCGCGTTAAAGCACGTGTTAAAGAGGCTGTGTTCCAAGCCTTAGTAGCAGAATCAAAATTGGATGTGCCTAAAACATTGGTTGGCGTAGAAGTTAATCGCATGATGCAGATGACTGTGCAAAACCTGCAACAACGCGGCATGCCAGCTAAAGATATTCAGTTAGAGCCTGCTATGTTTGAAGAGCAAGCCAGACGTAGCACAACGTTGCGCCTCATTTTAAGTGAGATTGTGAATAGCAATAACTTGCAAGCCAATGCCAATCAAGTGCGCGCGGTGGTGGATGCTTTCGCAAACAGCTACGAGAAGCCAGAAGAATTGGTGCAATGGTATTACGCCGATGTAAAACGTTTAGATGAGCCAGCTGCGCTGGCTACTGAAGAAAATGTAGTGAACTGGGTGTTAGAAAAAGCCAAAGTAACTGCAAAAAAAATCAAATTCGATGAATTAATGGCTGGTTAAGTTTACTAATAGCTTGTACATACTAAATATCACTAGGCAATGATGATGAACGTAAACAATATGAATAATCAACAAGCTTATAGCATGACTGAGCCACAAGGCTTAGGCCTCATCCCTATGGTCATTGAGCAGAGCGGTCGCGGTGAGCGCTCTTATGATATTTATTCGCGCTTATTAAAAGAACGTGTGATTTTTTTAATTGGCCCCGTCAATGACATGACAGCTAATTTAGTCGTCGCACAGTTATTGTTTTTAGAAGCTGAAAATCCAGATAAAGACATATCTTTGTACATTAACTCACCTGGTGGCTCAGTAACTGCAGGTATGTCGATTTATGACACGATGCAATTTATTAAACCAGATGTCAGCACTTTGTGTATTGGTCAAGCGGCTAGTATGGGCGCGTTTTTATTAGCCGCAGGTGCTAAAGATAAACGTTTTAGTTTGCCCAACTCGCGCGTGATGATACACCAACCTTCGGGCGGTTTTTCTGGTCAATCAACCGACATCCAAATTCACGCTAAAGAGATTATGTATTTGCGTGGTAAGTTGAATGCAATTTTGGCGCAACACACAGGCAAAAGTGTCGAAGAGATTGATCGTGATACTGAGCGTGATAACTTTATGAGTGCAGAAGATTCAGTGAAATACGGCATGATTGACAAGGTAATTGCTAATCGCGTCCAAGCGTAATAAGATGTCTAGCATAGTATTTAGTAAGAATTAGGGATTTGCATGGCCACAAAAGCCGAAGGTGAAAAATTACTTTATTGCTCTTTTTGCGGCAAAAGCCAGCACGAAGTCAAAAAACTTATTGCAGGACCTTCTGTGTTTATCTGCGATGAATGCGTTGATTTATGCAACGACATCATCAAAGAGGAAGTACAAAGCCTGAGCGATATCAAGCCTACCGACAAGTCTTTACCTACTCCACAAGAAATTTGCGCCATTTTAGATCAATATGTGATTGGTCAAACTCAAGCTAAAAAGAATTTATCGGTTGCAGTTTATAACCACTACAAACGTCTTGGACACAATCATATTTCGCAAAACACCAGCACTCAAAATGTAAGCAAAGACGACGTTGAAATTCAAAAAAGCAATATTTTGCTGATTGGTCCAACTGGCTCAGGTAAAACTTTATTGGCACAAACGTTGGCGCGCATGCTAGATGTGCCATTTGTGATGGCCGACGCGACTACACTCACCGAAGCGGGTTATGTAGGTGAAGACGTTGAAAACATTATGCAAAAATTGCTGCAAAAATGTGATTATGACGTCGAAAAAGCGCAGCGAGGTATTGTATATATTGATGAAGTTGACAAAATTTCACGTAAATCTGAAAACGCTTCAATTACGCGCGATGTATCTGGCGAAGGTGTGCAACAAGCATTATTGAAACTCATCGAAGGTACCGTGGCTTCTGTGCCGCCACAAGGTGGCCGTAAACATCCTAATCAAGAATTTGTGCAGTTGGATACTACTAATATCTTGTTTATTTGTGGTGGCGCGTTTGATGGCCTAGATAAGGTGATTCGCAGGCGTTCAGAAAAAGGCGGCATAGGTTTTGGTGCAGAAGTAAAGAGTAAAGATGATTCAAAAAACATTGGTAGTGTGCTGCGTGATGTTGAGCCAGAGGATTTGATTAAATTTGGGCTTATTCCAGAGTTTATCGGTCGCTTACCTGTCGTTGCAACATTAGAAACACTCGATGAAGCAGCGTTAATGACGATATTGACTGAGCCAAAAAATGCGCTTACCAAACAATACATTAAGTTGTTTAAAATGGAAGGTGTGGATTTAGAGTTTAGAGAGTCTGCCTTGCATGTCATTGCACAAAAAGCACTAGAGCGTAAAACTGGCGCGCGTGGTTTGCGCTCAATTATGGAGCACGCCTTACTTGAGGTGATGTATGATTTACCATCGATTGAAAACTTAAGTAAAGTCGTAATTGATGAAGGTACGATACTCGGTGAATCGCAACCGTTGATGATTTATCAAGATAATCCTAAAAAAGACACAGTAAAAGTGGCTGAAAACGCTAGTTAAGTCAGTAAACTAGGCTCACGCCTATAGTCTAATCGTTTAGATTTACCAACTAAACAACACAGTCTGCCTACATCACTCAAATCAAGCGTTTTGCCGCTTTAGGCTATTGCAAATTAAACTAGGTGGTTTATAGTGTTTATGGGCTTTAGCGCATAATTTAGTTGCTTTTAGCCCTTGAACTATCAAAGAATGTTCCCAACTTAAAAGCACAGGCTATTTTACCTGTGTGAATTTGAAAGTATTTTATGACTGAACAGTCTTTGCCAGAAAACGAATATCAAACAAGCCATCCGACCCAACATGGCTTGATGCCACTACTACCGCTTCGTGATGTGGTGGTGTATCCACATCTTGTGATTCCGCTATTTGTAGGCCGCACCAAATCGGTAAAAGCATTGGAAATTGCCTCTGAAAGTAATAAGCAAATTTTACTGGTTGCGCAAAAATCCGCCAATAAAGATGAGCCGGATGCAGATGATTTATACGAAATTGGCACATTAGCCACTGTTTTGCAAATGCTCAAGCTACCTGATGGCACGGTGAAAGTGCTGGTAGAAGGCTTGTATCGTGTGCATGTTTCTGAGTTTGTAGAAACCGAGGAATGTTTTTTAGCCAAAGCAGAAAAAATTAATGATCCGCTTGAAGATGAAAGTGAAACTGAAGCTTTGATGCGTACAGTGTTCACGCAATTTGATCAATACGTTAAGCTCAACAAAAAAATCCCACCAGAAATTTTAGCGTCACTGGCCACCATTAACGATGCAGGTCGTTTAGCAGATACAATTTCTGCGCATTTAACCTTAAAACTTGACGAGAAACAAAAAATTCTTGAAATGCTCAGTGTGAGTGAGCGTTTGGAGCATTTGCTGCACTTGATGGAATCCGAGATTGATATTCTGCAAGTAGAAAAGCGCATTCGCGGTCGCGTTAAGCGCCAGATGGAGAAAAGTCAGCGCGAATATTATTTGAATGAGCAAGTAAAAGCCATTCAAAAAGAGCTGGGCGAACAGGATGAAAACGCTGAAATCGACGAGCTGGAAGCGCGCATTAAAAACTCTGGCATGAGCAAAGAAGCACATGCCAAAGTCAATGCTGAGATGAAAAAGCTTAAAATGATGTCACCGATGTCGGCCGAAGCTTCTGTGGTGCGCAATTATATTGATACTTTAGTCAATTTGCCTTGGAAGAAAAAAACCAAAATCAGCAAAGATTTAAAAGCGGCTGAAGCAATTCTCGATGCAGATCATTATGGCCTTGAAAAAGTTAAAGAACGTATAGTTGAGTATTTGGCGGTGCAACAACGTGTTGGCAAGCTTAAAGCGCCTATTCTGTGCTTGGTTGGGCCGCCTGGTGTCGGTAAAACTTCACTCGGACAAAGTATTGCGAAAGCCGTAAACCGCAAATTTGTGCGCATGGCTTTGGGCGGTGTGCGTGACGAAGCGGAAATTCGCGGTCATCGCCGCACATATATCGGATCGATGCCAGGTAAAGTGATGCAAAGCATGACTAAAGTGGCGGTAAAAAACCCTTTATTTCTGCTTGATGAAGTAGATAAAATGGGTCAAGACATGCGTGGTGATCCCTCGTCTGCTTTGTTGGAGGTGCTTGATCCTGAGCAGAATCATACCTTTGCAGATCATTACGTTGAGGTTGAATACGATTTATCTGACGTGATGTTTGTGGCTACGGCCAATAGTATGAACATTCCTGCGCCTTTGTTAGATAGGATGGAAATTATCCGGCTAGCAGGTTATACCGAAGACGAAAAAATTAATATTGCCATGAAATATTTGCTGCCAAAACAGCTTAAAACACATGGTTTAAAAGCCACAGAAATTGCTCTGCCCGAAACGGTAATACGTGACATGGTGCGCTATTACACGCGCGAGGCGGGTGTGCGACGTTTAGAGCAGGAAATTGCCAAAGTGTGTCGCAAAGTGGTGAAAGAGCTGTTGTTAGATAAAACTAGCTTCAAAAAAGCTAAAACTACTTCTCAAGATACCAGCAAAGCTGTCAAAAAAATCAGCGTCACGCCTAAAAATCTAGATAAATATTTGGGCGTGTATCGATATGATTATGGTATTGCCGCTAAAGAAAACCAAGTAGGGCAGGTTACCGGCCTGGCTTGGACATCTGTGGGTGGTGAATTGTTAACGATAGAAGCTGTGATGCTGGCAGGAAAAGGCAAAACCATTACCACCGGTAAGCTAGGCGATGTGATGCAAGAATCGGTGCAGGCAGCCATGAGTGTGGTGCGTAGCCGTGCCAAACGTTTAGGTATAGCGGAAGATTTTTATGAGAAAAAAGACATCCACATTCACCTACCTGAGGGCGCTACGCCTAAAGATGGTCCCAGTGCAGGTATTGGCCTGACCACTGCGCTAGTTTCAGTCCTCACAGGTATTCCTGCGCGTGCAGACATGGCAATGACAGGTGAAATCACTTTGCGTGGCGAAGTGTTGCCGATAGGTGGTTTAAAAGAGAAATTACTTGCTGCGCATCGTGGCGGCATTAAAACCGTACTGATCCCTGAGGCTAACGTCAA
>JAABQZ010000092.1 GCA_011391175.1 Methylophilaceae bacterium
CTACGCGCACACGCTTTGAGATGCTTGATGGATCAACATCAATATGAATAATGGTGCGCTTTTGGCTTAAGAAATGCTTAGGATTGCCAATCACACGGTCATCAAAACGCGCGCCTACCGCAATGAGTACATCGCAGTTTTGCATGGCCATATTAGCTTCATAAGTGCCGTGCATGCCTAGCATACCCACAAACTGTGGGTCACTGGCAGGGTAGCCGCCCAAGCCCATTAAGGTGTTGGTGACTGGGTAGCCCAGCGTACGTGCAAGCTTGACTAATTCTGGCGCGCCATCGCCCAACACTAAACCGCCGCCCGTATATATCATGGGGCGTTTGGCTTCTAACAGTAATTTAATCGCTTTTTTAATCTGTCCGCTGTGGCCTTTAAGCACGGGGTTGTACGAACGCATTTCAACAGATTTAGGATAATGAAAACTGGTTTTGTGCGCGGTAATATCCTTCGGAATATCTACAACTACTGGTCCAGGTCTGCCAGTAGCCGCGATATAAAAGGCTTTTTTCATGGTTTCAGCAATATCACGCACATCTTTCACTAAAAAGTTGTGTTTTACGCACGGACGCGTAATGCCTACCATGTCGACTTCTTGAAAAGCATCTAAGCCAATGGCGGGTACAGGCACTTGGCCGCTAATAACCACCAAAGGAATTGAATCCATATAGGCGGTGGCAATGCCGGTAATGGCATTAGTGGCACCTGGTCCGCTGGTGACTAAGGCAACACCCACCTCGCCTGTGGCGCGAGAGAAAGCGTCTGCCGCGTGCACTGCAGCTTGCTCGTGACGTACTAGGATATGCTTAAAGCCATTTTGCTTATAGATTTCGTCGTAAATGTGCAGCACCGCGCCACCCGGGTAGCCGAATACAAATTTAACTTTTTCTTCATTTAAGCAACGAATAACAATTTCAGCACCGCTAATTTCGTTATGCGATGTTTTTTTATGTGATGCATCTAAGCTATCACTATGAGTTTGCGCGCTAACGGGATTTACTATCGCGTTTTTGGACGATATAGCCATAAAACCTTGAATTAATAAGAAATAATATTGAACCCTAAACATTAACCGTTTAGCGGCATTTGGTCAAGGTTGCGGTGCGGGTTTTATTTTACAAATGAATATGTTGACATCTTAAACAAGAATCATTATCATTTGCACTTACATTAATAGATGGCAATTTAATATGCAAATTCAGGCCGTAAATGCAGACGAGCATAGCGTGCTGTTTGACCCAGAATTACCAACTGCAAAAGAGGTAATGGCGGCAATGTGCTGTGTAGCTACACAATACGCTTTGAACCCAACCTTGGAAATGGCAAAGTCCGCATCAAGTTTGGCACACAAACTTACTGCGCCGGAATATGCGGAAACGAAACTCATTGTAGAAATTGCTAAGCGCATAGTGTTTCAGTGGGATGAAGTATTGCGTGAGCACTTGTATGTAGAAACGCAATTAATGCCCGCTAACAATACGATGCAATAAAAGACGCAAAAAAATAAATAATAGGAATTCAAAAGATGTCGAGATTGACAAGACCAAGAGTAAAAGTAATGCGTGCGCTAGGCGTAGATTTGCCTGGGCTTTCACGTAAAACCATTGAGGCGCGGCCGTTTCCGCCAGGTCAGCATGGTAATAAAGCGTCGCGCAAACGTCGCTCTGATTTTGGCGTTAAATTGCAAGAAAAGCAAAAAATCCGCTTTAACTATGGCCTCACCGAAACGCAAATGCGCCGACTTATTTTAGATGCGCGTAAGGGAAAAGAGCCAACAGGTGAGCGCTTATTGCAACTGCTTGAACGCCGTTTTGATAACGTGGTGTTTAGGGCAGGTTATGCCCCAACAGTGATTGCAGCGCGCCAGTTAGTCAGTCATGGCCATTTAATGTTAAACGGTAAAGCTGCCAACATTCCTTCAATTCGCCTTAATATTGGCGATGAAGTGAGCATTAAAGTTAAAAGCAAAAATATGCCGATGGTGGTAGAAACCATCAAAAATCCAGCACTTACCCGGCCAGAATGGATGAGTTGGGACGAAACAGTGCTAGCGGTAAAAATAGCACACTTGCCCGCCATTGAAGACGTGCCGTTCCCCGTTGGATGTGCAGCAAGTGGTTGAGTATTACGCCAACCAAGTTTAGTTGAATTGAAAGCGCTCGCTTGGCAAAAGAATTTAGCGGATCCCAAACATGCGCTAAATGTTGCAAATGCATAGCAATATGCATCTCCTTGATCATGTGAATGGTCTTTTGGCTGCATTAAGTTCTAACGCTTATGTCAGTCGGCCGCTTTTTTTTACGCGCATATTATTGGGTTTAACATGAAAGTAATCACCAATCTAACCGCCAAAGAACACATGAATTTTGATGTGGCGATTGTGGCAGAGCAAACGCCCAATTGCGATATTAAGCTGTCGCGCATTAAGCGCCTTAACACCAAACAGTTATTTACTGATGTAAATGAAGTGATGATTGAACATTTAAACGAAACCTATGTTTTGCGCATTACCAAGCAAAACAAACTCATTTTAACAAAATAGCCAGCTAGTTAATTAATATAGGAAGCGCCATGCCCCCTAAAAATCAGCATGCTCGAGTGTTGTTAGCAAAAAATACCGCAGGTGCTATTGCGTTTTGCGAGGCTTGCGATGTGGTAGAGATGGAAATAGGTGCGACTAGTTTGCGCATCGATGCCGAGTCTTTAGAAGCGCTGAGTAGTTTGTTGAAAGATGCAGATATTCGCCTAAGTTACTACTGTTTAGAAAAAGCCAGCGCAGAAAAAAGAGCGCAAAAACAAGCTACTGATTTAAGTGTGCATTAATGAATATGACTAATCAGACTTCCAATGTAATCGATATTTTTACCCAGAAAAAAATAGTCAGCACCGCTACTTATGCGGCTACTTTGCCAATTAAAGAGCGCGAGCTGAATGGCTTGCGCTTGCAGGTTGTGCAACTGCCTAATTACACAAAAAAAGAATCATACACATGGCTAACCATTGCACTGGTAATACTTGCACATGCGCTGGTTATTTATTTGCTGACTATGCAAAAACCGCTTGAGAAAATAGAAGTTAAGGCTGCAAAACCAATGATGGTAAGTATCATTGCGCCGCCGGCGCCAGAGCCTCAGAAAATACCTGAAATCGTCCCGATTATTGAACCGCCAAAGCCAAAGCCAGAGCCAGAGCCAGAGCCAGAGCCAGAGCCTAAGCCCCTAATTGAACCTAAGCTGAAGCCAAAAAAAGTGGTTGAAAAAATTATACCGATTGAAAAGCCAGTAGAGCGTGTGGTAGAGGCTACTACAGAGCCACATAAAGAAGAGGAAATAACCAAGCCAGAAGCCTCGCCAGTACTGGCTGCTGAGTCGCCTAAAGCACCAGAAAAAGCGGAGCCAGTGATTGAGGAAAAAATTGAGCCGCCTAGATTTGGCGTGACATATCTAAACAATCCTGCACCTGAGTACCCATCGTTATCGCGTCGCAAAGGTGAAGAAGGTCGCGTGTTAATGAAGGTATTGGTGTCTGCAGATGGTGCTTCAGAAGATGTGCAGATTGAAAAAAGTAGCGGCTCCGACAGGCTGGATAATGCAGCCGTGAGTGCGGTAAAGCGCTGGCGCTTTATTCCCGCTAAAAAGAACAATCAACCATTGAGTGCCTACGTGCTGGTGCCGATGAAATTTTCACTCGATAACTAAGATTTTAAATAAACAAAGCTTAGCAAACCAAATTTTAACTAAATCAAATTAATCATTATTTTAAGGAAACCTCATGCAACCTACCGAATTTAATAGCCTCGCTTTTATTATGCAAGGCGGCTTTGTGTCTATCGCGGTCGCTGTCATTTTGTTGGTGATGTCAGTCGCCAGTTGGTATTTTATGCTTGTCAAAACTGTGCAAGTTTTTAAAATTAAAACTTCGATTAAACAATACATGGCAGAATTTTGGGCAGCGCCTAACCTGCACACGGCCATCAACACCATCAAAATTGATTCGCCTGCACATCAATTAGCGACCAATGCGTTTGATGCTGCGCATCATCACCAAACGCATGTGACAAAAAATATTGATTTGAAAAGTACCGTAGAGTCTTGTAGCTATGATGAGTTTGTCGCACGCAGCATGCGCCGTAGTTTAGGTCAGACTACTTCCCAATTAGATGCTGGCTTGTCTGTGCTGGCCTCCGTCGGCAGTGTTTCACCATTTGTTGGGCTGTTCGGCACGGTGTGGGGTATTTATCACGCACTTGCCAGCATTAGCGCCAGCGGTCAGGCTACGTTGGATCAAGTAGCAGGGCCAGTCGGTGAGGCGCTGATCATGACAGCAATTGGTCTAGCCGTAGCAATCCCAGCAGTGTTGGCTTACAACGCTTTTGTGAAACAAAACCGTGTAATTACCGCCATGCTAGATACTTTTGCGCAAGATTTACACACCTTGCTGACCACAGGCGCACCGCTAGTCGTTAAAAACCAAAAAGCTAAACAAACAAAAAACAGCGTGAATGCGTTGCCAACTAATAAACCACAAGGTGTGCCAACATGATAGGCGGTCATTCATCTAGTGACGACGCATCGTTAAATTCACACACGCAGCCGATGAGTGAAATCAACACAACGCCTTTAGTGGACGTGATGTTGGTGCTGTTGGTGATATTTATCATCACCGCGCCATTATTGACGCATGCAGTCAAAATTGATTTACCACAAGCGACCAGTCAGCCCTTGCCAGATAAGCCAGAAGTTATTTCACTGTCAATTGACGGCACAGGCAAAACTTATTGGAACGATATGCCATTGGCGCAAGGTGAGTTAAAGCAGAAGCTTTTGCAAATTGCAGAGCAAAAGCCACAGCCAGAACTGAATATTCGTGCCGATAAAGAAACGCGTTACCAAATTTTGGCAGAAGTGCTGGCGGATGCGCAAAACGCAGGCGTCACCAAATTAGGCTTTGTCAGTGAGCCAAATTAATTTCTTTTAGCACACGAGCGAAATTATCTGCTCCGCAGGCCAGTATCCATAAGGCCTAGAGAGTATATAGTTTAATGATGGTATTTAAAGGAGCTGCATATGCAAACTTTTTGTAGTTTCCTTGTGGTTTTTCAACAATTTTTTAAGTACTTGCGCAAACGAACTAAATTCAACAATGTTAGATTGATTTATTGAATGATAATAGTTATCATTAGCATGCATTGATTAATCAATTAATATAGCCAACGAGTAAAACTCCTGTAGCCAATAGTTATTTAGCTTTAATTTATTTGGGGGAGTTTTACTATGCAGGGTTTTTATAAAAACAGTTTTCGTAAAAAATCGATTTATTTAGCGGTTGTGTTGGCTGTACAAGCTGGTTTAACAATGGCGGAAGAAGTGGAGCCGTTAGTTGAAACAGCAGCGTCAAAGGCTAAAGTCGAAGAGTTGGATGAAAT
>JAABQZ010000093.1 GCA_011391175.1 Methylophilaceae bacterium
CGCAATTTCTTCCGCTAGCTTTTGCACCAACTTTGCATCTTGGCCTTCTACCATCACGCGGATTTTTGGCTCGGTGCCTGATGCGCGCAGCAGCACACGGCCTGCATCTTTTAACTCAGCCTCGGCACTTTTAACTGCGGCTTGAAGCTGTGGCATGCTCAAATCTAATTTCGTCTGGTTTGCTTTAGGTTGATATGTCACATTAATCAGCACTTGCGGATATAGCACCAGCTCTGCACGCATTTGGGCGAGCGTTTTGCCACTTTGTTTTAAGGCGTGCAGCACTTGTAACGCAGCAATTATCGCATCGCCACTGGTGTGTTTATCTAAGGTGAGGATATGCCCAGAATTTTCACCGCCCAATTTCCAGTTTTTTTCGTTCAGCAGTTCCAACACATATCTATCGCCCACACTGGCGCGCGCAAACGGAATTTGGTGTTTTTGCAACGCATGCTCTAGCGCCAAGTTGGTCATGAGCGTGCCAGCAACTCCACCTTTTAGCTTGCCTTTGGCATACAAACCCAGCGCAATAATATACAAAAGCTGGTCGCCATCGAGCAGATTGCCACCTGCATCCACCATCATCACGCGGTCACCGTCACCATCAAAGGCAATACCTAAATCCGCTTGATGTTCTACCACAGCCTTTTGTAAAGCTTGTGGATGGGTAGAGCCAACTTGCTCGTTAATATTCAAACCATCTGGTTTGTTGCCGATGGCAACAATTTCTGCACCCAGCTCGTGAAACACATCGGGCGCCACATGATAAGTGGCGCCATGGGCGCAATCCAGCACAATTTTCAAGCCACGCAAGTCTAAATTGCTGGGGAATGTGCTTTTACAAAACTCCACATAACGACCAGCGGCGTCATCAATACGTCGCGCTTTGCCCAGCTTGGCTGATTCCATTACTTGCATAGGTTTATCTAGCTCAGCCTCAATCGCATGCTCAATCGCATCCGGCAATTTTGCACCTTCAGCCGAGAAAAACTTGATACCATTATCATAATACGGGTTGTGTGAAGCAGAAATGACGATGCCCGCCTGTGCACGCAAAGCACGCGTGAGATAGGCCACTGCTGGCGTAGGCATTGGGCCTACCAGCAACACATCGACACCTGCCGCAGATAAACCTGCCTCAAGCGCTGCCTCAAACATATAGCCAGAGATTCTGGTGTCTTTTCCAATAAGTACCGCAGGGCGTTTTGTTTTTGAATCTGCCGAAGCCAACACACGGCCTGCCGCATAGCCCAAACGCATTACAAAATCTGGCGTAATTGGGTGCTCACCCACTTTGCCACGAATGCCATCGGTACCGAAATATTGTTTGCTCATATTTTGCCTAGTCTTGTTTTTTATTGGTTTACTGAGTTGCAGAGACCACCTTAAGTGCTTCTACTGTCGCCCTTACATCATGCACCCGCAGTATTTTAGCACCCTTCATCGCGGCAATCACACTGGCAGCAATGCTGGCGTAAAGTCGCGCGTCTACATCGTTACCAGTCATTTGTCCCAACACTGATTTGCGCGATAGCCCCACCAACAATGGTTGACCTAACTCAGCAAAACTTTCCAAATGTTGTAGCAAGGTAATATTATGCTCGCGCGTTTTTCCAAAGCCAAAACCTGGGTCAAGCAAAATATTAGCAGGCCTGCAACCCTCATGGATACTTGCTTGCAGGCGTGTCTTTAAGAAAGTTTTTATATCTTCTACCACATTGTGATATTGCGGATTTTGCTGCATAGTCTGCGGTGTGCCTTGCATGTGCATCAGGCATACGCCTACGTTCGAATTTGCGACAACTTCCATCGCAGAATCTTTTAATCCAGCACCTTCTTGCAGCGCACGCACGTCATTCACCATGCTAGCGCCAGCCTCAATCGCGGCTTGCATCACGGCTGGCTTATAGGTGTCGATAGAAATTGGGATATTGACCTGCCTGACCAAAGTCTTAATCACAGGAATGACCCGGTCTAGCTCCTCTTGCAGGCTGGCAGGCGTGGCGTTGGGGCGAGTGGATTCGCCACCAATATCCAAAATGCTGGCGCCTTCTTCTGCCAGTTTTAAAGCATGAGCAACGGCTAAATTGGTTTGCGAAAATTTGCCGCCATCAGAAAATGAGTCAGGCGTGACATTGACAATCCCCATGACTTTGGGACTTGCTAAATCAAGCTGAAAATTGCCGCAGTTGAAAATCATAAAAATGTATAAAAAATAAGGGCTAATAAATTAGCCCTTATTTTAACACCTTTTAAAGTTAGCTTTTTGCGGCTAACTTTTAGCGGTGGGTTGTGGCACAGGTGTGGCGCTGTTACCAGCTGAACCAGTATCACTCGGCTTAACTTTTGGCTGGCGCGGTTTAGGCGCACGCACAGGAATGCCCGCCATAATGTCGTTAATTTGGTCAGCATCAATGGTTTCATATTCCATCAGCGCCGCTGTCATTGCTTCAACTTTATCACGGTTATCTTCTAGCAATTTACGCGCAATGCCATATTGCTCGTCCAAAATACGACGGATTTCCGCATCCACTTTTTGCTGCGTGGCCTCAGACACAGTTTTACTGCTCATGCTACCAAAAAATGAGTCTTGCTCATCACCCGCATACACCATCGTACCCAGCGCATCACTCATGCCGTATTTAGTCACCATCGCACGCGCAAGTTTGGTAGCCCGCTCAAAGTCGTTGCTGGCACCTGTACTCATTTGATGCATAAAGATTTCTTCGGCAATACGGCCACCAAATAAAATCGAAATCTCTTCCAACATTTTATCTTTGTAGTTACTAATACGATCAAACTCAGGCAACTGCCAAGTTAAACCCAGCGCCCAACCGCGCGGCATAATGGTGACTTTATGCACTGGGTCAGCTTTTGGTAACAGCTTCGCTACCACGGCATGACCAGACTCGTGATACGCCGTATTACGGCGCTCTTCTTCACGCATGACCATACTTTTTCTTTCTGGGCCCATGTAGATTTTGTCTTTTGCGTCTTCAAAATCTTCCATATCAACTGTACGTTTGCTGCGGCGTGCAGCAAATAAAGCAGCCTCGTTCACTAAGTTAGCCAAATCTGCACCACTAAAACCAGGTGTACCACGCGCGATAATATCGGCTTTGACATCAGGATCAATTGGCACTTTGCGCATATGTACCAATAAGATTTGTTCGCGGCCTTTAATATCTGGCAGCCCAACCATCACTTGACGGTCAAAACGACCAGGACGCAATAGCGCTTTATCTAGTACGTCAGCACGGTTGGTTGCTGCAATAATGATCACACCAGAGCTGGCTTCAAAACCATCCATCTCTACCAATAATTGGTTAAGCGTTTGTTCGCGTTCATCGTTACCACCGCCAGTACCAGCACCACGGCTGCGACCTACTGCATCGATTTCATCGATAAAGATAATGCAAGGTGAATTCTTTTTAGCGGTTTCAAACATATCGCGCACGCGCGCTGCACCCACACCAACAAACATCTCAACGAAATCAGAACCTGAAATTGAGAAGAATGGCACTTTCGCTTCACCGGCAATGGCACGTGCTAGCAAAGTTTTACCAGTACCCGGTGGGCCAACTAGCAATACACCGCGTGGAATACGACCACCTAGTTTTTGAAATTTGCCAGGCTCTTTCAAAAAATCGACCAATTCGGTCACTTCTTCTTTGGCTTCATCACAACCCGCCACATCAGCAAAAGTCGTCTGGTTAGAGCTTTCGTCTAATTGACGTGCTTTACTTTTACCGAATGAGAATGGGCCGCCGCCTTTGCCGCCGCCCTGCATTTGGCGCATAAAGAAAATCCACACGCCAATCAGTAGAATCATTGGGAACCATGACATGAAAATGTCCATCAACAATGAGCGTTGTTGTTCTGGTTTAGCCTCAACTTGCACATTGTATTTGAGCAAATCGTTCACCATCCACAAATCATTCGGCGCGTAGGTGCTAAATTCTTTGCCTTCTTGCGTTTTGCCACGCACGACACGTCCGTCAATTTGCACACTGGCAATACGACCATCTTTCACTTCCTGCATAAATTGTGAGTATTTAACTTGGCTTTCTGATTTTCCTTGTCCAGAGAATTGGTTAAACACAGTCATCAGCACTAGCGCTACCACCAACCAGATTGCGATACTTTTTGCGATGTTATTCAAAGCTGTTCCTTATAAAACGCACGTTGTTTTACTACTTAATTTGTTACTTAAATTCTAAACCTATTCACACTGAACATGACAGATTTATTTTTTTGCTATCTCTTAAACTATTTTTTGCCTAGGCCTAGCAAATACACTTCGCTACTGCGGTCGCGCGATGCCTTTGGCTTGCGCGTGACGACTTTATCAAACTGTAGCCGCATGGTTTTTACCATGTAATCAAAACCCGCACCGATAAATACCTTGACCAAAAAATTGCCATTTGGTTTCAACCATTGCTGGCTAAACGCTAACGCCAATTCCGTCAAATACATCGCGCCTGCTTGGTCTACGTCACTAATACCACTTATATTGGGCGCCATATCTGCGATTACAAGGTCTACAGGCTTATTATTTAATTTAGCCTCTAACTGTTTTAGCACCGCTTCTTCGCGAAAATCCCCTTGGATAAAATCCACACCAGCAATCGGATGCATATCTAAAATATCCAGTGCAATGATTTTACCTTGGCCCTTGAGACGCTGCACTGCAACTTGGCACCAACTGCCTGGCGTAGAACCTAAATCGACGATGGTCATGCCAGGTTTGATGAGTTTGTCTTTATCGTCAATTTCAGTCAGCTTATAGGCAGCGCGCGCACGATAGCCTTCCTTTTGTGCACGTTTCACAAATTCATCATTCAGATGCTCTTGCATCCAAGCCTTGCTGGTTTTGCTTACTTTCATGCTGCTTTCATATTAGCCAAGCGGGCTTCATGTTAAAATGCGACCATTATTAAGGATGACCATGAAATTAACGACTAAACAAATTGCGCATTTACGCGGCTTAGCGCACAGCTTAAACCCTGTAGTGATGATAGGCAATAACGGGCTGACCGACAATATTATCAAGGAAATTGAGCTTAATTTAAACGCGCATGAGTTGATTAAAA
>JAABQZ010000094.1 GCA_011391175.1 Methylophilaceae bacterium
ACACCCAAATAAATCACACTCAACAAAACTAAAGTAGAAACAAGCTCACTTGCCCAAATACCCACGCCATTTCTGGCATTATCTGCTTGTTGCAGAATAGGCAGGCCAAACATTAAGTGTGTTAACCAAACGCCAGCAATGGCGCCAGAAAACTGTGCGCATAAATAGACATAGAGCGCCCGCACATCCAGCGCGCCCATGCGCCAAAACATCAGACTGACCACCGGATTAAAATGCGCACCAGAGATAGGCCCTAGCAGCGAAATCAGCACATATAAACCACAGCCAGTAGCAATGCTATTACCCAGCAATGCCACTGCCGCGTTGCCTGCTGCAAGGCTTTCACCCATGATGCCCGAGCCAGTTACCGTTGCCAGCAATAATGCGGTGCCAATAAATTCCGTCATAAATTGACTACTGATTTTATTTTTCATGTTTTTAGTTCTTTTGTATATTAAGTTCTTTTTTAATGCTTTGTTTTTCTAAATTGGGTGGCTTAGCTTGTCACATTTATGTCATAATTTATTTGTAAGCAACTAGATACGCTTTGCCGCTTTTAACAACGCTATAATAATTGTTTTCAACGCATTATTCACAAACTACAGTATTAAAAAACTTAAAATAAACCAATAAGATTCACCAGGGAGAACATTCATGGCAGGTGGCGTTTTTAGTCGGTTAATGTCAGCCATTACACCGCGCAGCGATAATTACTTTACGCTATTTAACAATTTAGCTGATTGCGCAGTAAGAGGCTCAAAGGTACTGGCCATGATGACGGCTGTCAGTGAAGAAGATAAATTTGAGCAGCATTTCGCTGAAATTCGCAAAATCGAATCTGAAGCGGATGAATACACCAAAGAAATTTTGCTTTCTCTGCACAAAACCTACATCACGCCATTTGATAGACGTGAAATTCGAGAGCTGGCAATGGCGCTAGATGACATTATCGATTACATGGAAGACATTCCACAAAGCGCCAAAATTTATGGTCGCTCCAGCTTTACCCCTGAGATGGTGGCACTTGGGCAAATTTTATTACGTGCATCCGAAAAAGTACGCGACACCGTCAATATGTTATCTGACATGAAAGATGCAGGACGCATTTTACGTAATTGCGAAGAAATTAGCGCGATTGAAGGCGAGGCAGATCACGTGATGCGCGCTGGTATGCAGCGCCTGTTTAGAGAAGAAACTGACGCGCGCACATTGATACGCTCACGCGAGTTGTATGATTTGTTTGAGGACGCAGTGGATAGCTGCGAAGATGTTGCAGATGTGATTCACGGCGTCGTGCTAGAGCGTATCTAAGGGGACTTAACGCATGGAACACGCAATTGTCGTCATGGCGTTGCTCGTGGTAGTTGCCCTCATATTCGATTTTATGAATGGCTTTCACGACGCAGCAAACTCAATCGCCTTAATGGTTTCTACACGCTTACTCACGCCACAAGCAGCGGTGATGTGGGCCGCTTTTTTTAACTTCATTGCGTTTTTAATATTTGGTACAGCAGTGGCAAAAATGGTCGGCAAAGGCCTGATTGATCCTGATATTGTTAACAATGCCGTGATATTTGGCGCGCTGTGTGGTGCAATCACATGGAACATCATTACTTGGTGGCTAGGGATTCCATCTTCTTCATCGCACGCATTGGTGGGTGGCTTAGTAGGTGCCGGTGTTGCAAAAGGCGGCACCAGCGCCATTATTGCTGGTGGCTTAATTAAAACTTCCGTCTTCATCATCATTTCGCCGATGTTTGGTATGTTGCTGGCAATGTTGTTAATGGTGTTGGTGTTGTGGATAGTTGAAAAACGCTCGCCCTACCCCACCGAGCGGGTGTTTAATAAGCTGCAATTTGTGTCATCCTCACTTTACAGCCTTGGTCATGGTGGTAACGATGCGCAAAAAACTATGGGCATTATCACCGTATTATTAGTGGCCAATGGCTACCAAACAGGCTTCGAGATTCAATTTTGGGTGATTATTGCTTGCCACTTAGCCATGGCAATGGGTACATTATTTGGGGGTTGGCGTATTGTGCGCACGATGGGCATGGGCATTACGCGCATTCGCCCTAGTGGCGCGTTTTGCGCCCAGACCTCTGGCGCCATTGCGCTGTTTTTAGCAACATGGCTCGGCATCCCTGTTTCTACCACACATACTATTACTGGTGCCATTGTTGGCGTTGGAATCTCACGCCGTGTTTCTGCGGTGCGCTGGGGCTTAGCCTCACGTATTGTGTGGGCTTGGGTGCTGACTATTCCATGTTCTGGCTTGATTGCAGCTACGGCCTATTATTTTGGCCGTAATTTTATGTAAGCTCATTATGTAGCTTGCTTTATACCGGTTTTTTGAGCGGCATAAGTTCTGTCGCTTGCTTAACCCGATTCAAATTATGTTTAGGCTGTTGTGCGCGATAAAAATCCAGCATTTGCTCTGCCTTAGCACTGGCAGACCAATGCTTTAAAGCATAAGATCTACCCACGTCACCTAGTATGTTTCGCGCAAGCGTATTGGTGAGTAAGTCATTGATTTTTTGCGCGAATACAATCTCATCCTCAGTGGCTATATGTGCACCCTGCCCCTCAATCAATATAGACGCAGTTCCAAGCTCGGCAATCGCCACCACTGGCGTACCTTGTGCCATCGCCTCTAGCAATACTAAACCTTGCGTTTCACTTTTTGAGGCAAACACAAAAATGTCAGCCGCCTTGTAGCAGGCATTGAGCTCAGTATTACGATCTAAATAACCAATAAACTGCACATTTTTTTCTATGCCTAGCGCCAGCACTTGCTGGTGCAAACTATGTTCAGCTGGGCCTTCGCCTGTAATCACTAATAAGATATTTGGCTGTTGCACACTTAATCTTCTTACCACTTTTAATAAAAAACCAATATTCTTTTCATGCGCAACGCGTCCCACATACAGCAACATTTGCTTATCCAGTGGAATTTCATGTTTCTCTCTAAACAGATTGCCATCTGCCTCTGCAAAACTGCTGGCTTGCAAGCCAGTCGCAATCACCTCAGCTGGTGTTGTCACACCATAGCTGCGCAGCACGTCTAGCATGGGTTTGGAAGGTGCAATCAACGCATCTAGTTGATTACACTGTTTTTTTGATATAAATCTAGCCAAACTTTTAGCCACAACTTTAGGAATCCATGGCAAATAATGGTGCAAGTAATCTTCAAAAAAAGTATGGTAGGTTTCAAGCACGGGCACAGCTAATTTTTTGGCAATTTTTAAGCCAGTAAAATGTGCAATAAATGGCGTGTGGATGTGCACTAAATCAAAATTCTTGCTTTTGAGCATGGGAAACAGGCGCATTACCTCGCTATATTTCATCAACTTATCTTCTGGGTCAAAAAATATGTTGTGCGCTGGCACACGTGTAATCCATGCCTCGTCTTCTGTTGCAATACCATAATCTGGCGCAATCAAATGCACGCTATGCCCCAACTTTTTCAGTTGTTCGGCAAAGGTTCGAATTGAGGTAGACACCCCATTTACCCGTGGAAAATAAACATCAGAAATTAGTAGTATATTCATGCAGTTATCCATCATTAAACACCGTCAGCTTAATGCTGCAATGTGACAGTTATGTGATAAAAACATATAAAAAAATCATGAAAATGTCATAAATAAATCACATTACATTCATGCATTACTTTAATAATGCATTGCATGAATATGAATGTTGCAAGAAAATTTGTTTGGGCAATTCCACTCATTTTTTATGCTTTAGATGCCAATGCGTGGGGTTTATACACGCATATTTATTTCTCGCAATACTTGCTGCTGGCAGTGCCTTTAGTCGCCAATAAAACACTTCACTCAAAAATTCAACAGGCGGTAAAAAGTTACCCCAAGCTAGTGTTAGCTGGCGCATGCTTGCCAGATTTAGCCATTGTTTCAAAAGCCTTTAATACGACGCACCAATGGCGCATTTCAGAACAGATGTTGGCTGCCGCACGCACGGAACAAGAAATCGCCATCGCCGTAGGATACACTAGCCATTTGTTTGTAGATGTGGTTGCGCACAATCACTTTGTACCTGCGCATGAAGCCAAGTGGGAAAATAAAAACATTTTGACGCACATTGCATCAGAATGGGCGATGGATGCTTATGTGTCCAGACAGCTTAACCACAAACCACACCAGCTTATTCGACAACATTTAACGGTACTCACTGAGTTTGTTGCCCCAATTTTTAAAGTGTCACCCGAAATAACCAAAGCCAATTTAAAGCGCTTAGCCTTTTTTGATCAACTGCTACGCATCACAAAGATTTCTCCTATGCTGTTATGGCTGTTAAAAATAAACGATATAGAATTTATCAAAAACCTGAATTATTATTTGGGTAAAACCGAGCATGCTTTAAGCCACTTTCACCATGCGCTACAAGGTAAGCGTCCTAATTGGGAGCCAGAACTGACCCACTTAAATGTGGCAGAACTGATTACTTGGCGCGAACAGTGTTTGGGGGACTTACGCTTACACATGCTCAACCCAGTTGATTTTTACCACGCCAGCCAAAAAGCTTCTGTTTATCAATAAGACAAGCAAATAGTATGCGTTTAGACAAAAAAAGAAATCAACTATAAGAAATTAAGCTTATTGAAATAGCCGCAATGGCATAGCCAATCGCCGCGCCAGCCAACACATCGCTGGGGTAATGCAACCCCAGAATCACGCGCGACATCGCCACCATCACAATAAATGGAATCAAAATAATGGCCAGCAGTGGGAAATAAAAAAGGGCCACCAAACCAAATGCCACAGCGTGCAAGGTGTGCCCAGAGGGGAAGCTGAAACGATCGAGCGGCTTGCCGGTGACAAATACATCTTGATGTACTTGATAAGGCCGCGGACGATGCGTTTTGTGTTTTAACCATTTATAAATGATGGTGCCAGTTAAACCTGCAGCCAACATGTGCAGCACAGGTTTAACGCCTGCACCTTGCTGCACAGCTAAAATACTCAGCATTAACACGTACCAAAATACACCATCTCCCAAGCGGCTAAT
>JAABQZ010000095.1 GCA_011391175.1 Methylophilaceae bacterium
ATTATTGACCCACGTGCTATGGCTGAAATCATGCGCCAATGGAGCACGTTTCACCCAGAGTTTGCGCTGCTTCCGCGCAAATTTAAAATTGCCGTATCGGGCACCAAACATGACCGCGCCATTGTGCAAGCACATGATATTGGTATGGAGTTTTATAAAGATGCCGCTGGCAAACTGGCCATTAAAGTATGGGTGGGTGGGGGCCTAGGTCGCACGCCAATATTGGGCTCTGTGATACGCGAACATTTAGAGTGGCAACACGCCCTCACCTATTGCGAAGCGATTATCCGCGTCTATAACCTGCATGGCCGCCGCGATAATATTTACAAAGCACGCATTAAAATTTTGGTTAAAGCACTTGGCATTGAAGAATTTAAACGTCAAGTAGAAGCTGAATGGGCGCACTTAAAAGATGCGCCAAATACCATTACTGAGGCCGAATTGGCACGTGTGAGCACGCATTTTGGTGTGTTTGATTACGCTAATCTGCCTGCACATGATACTGGATTTGATGCTGCAGTGGCTAGCAATTCAGCTTTTGCAGGGTGGGTTAAGCGTTGCACGCATGCGCACAAAATATCAGGTTATCGTGCCGTGACTTTGTCTTTAAAACCACATGGCAAAGCGCCAGGAGATGCAACCTCCGCACAAATGCATACGGTAGCTGATTTGGCTGAAGCTTATAGCTTTGGCGAACTTCGTGTTTCACATGAGCAAAATTTAATTTTGGCCGATGTAAAACTTAGTGATCTATTCGCTGTATGGGAAAAAGCCCGCACTAATGGCTTGGCTACGCCAAATATTGGCTTGCTCACCGATATTATTTGCTGCCCTGGTGGCGATTTCTGCAGCTTGGCCAATGCCAAAAGCATCCCCATTGCCGAGGCTATTCAGATGCAGTTTGATAATTTAGATTACTTGCATGACATTGGCGATATTGAGCTGAATATCTCTGGCTGCATGAATGCTTGCGGCCACCACCATGTGGGTCATATTGGTATTTTGGGTGTAGATAAAGATGGTTCAGAATGGTATCAAGTCTCCATTGGCGGCAAGCAAGGCAACGATGCCAGCATTGGTGCGGTGATTGGGCCATCATTCAGTGCAGAAGAAATGCCACAAGTGGTGCAAAAACTAATTGATGTTTATGTAAAAGAACGTACCCCAGAAGAACGTTTTATCGATACCGTACGTCGTTTGGGCGTGGCGCCGTTTAAAGCGCATGTCTATGCTAAAGACGGTGCTAAAGATACTGCCAAAGAAAGCGCTACAGTATGAGTAACTTAATTCAACTGAAAAATGATACCGCCATCGTGGTAGAAGACCAATGGCACTATGTAGAACTACCCGCCAGCGAAGTAGCAGAACGCGTGCAGGCGGGCAAAGTGGTACTGTTTAAACTCACTGGCGAAAATACAGTCACTGAGGCTCAAATTGCTACAACTGTCATCCCAGCCATTGGCAAAGTGATAGTGCCATTAAGTGTTTATGCGGCAAAAAAATATGTCCTTGCAGACCGCATGGATGCTGGCGCTGTGGGTATATGGTTGAATACGCATGAAACGCTAGAAAGCTTGATTGCGCAATTTGACGATATTAATAAGCTACCCATCATTGCTATCCGTGTAGAGCGTTTTGCTGATGGCAGAATCTTCTCGCTTGGCACCTTGCTTCGCACCCGCTATGGTTATAAGAACGAGTTGCGCGCTATTGGCGATGTACTTAGAGATCAATTGTTTTTTCTAAAACGCAGTGGCTTTACCAGCTTTTTAATTCGCGCAGATCGTAGCGCAGATGAAGCCTTGGCAAGCTTAAAAGACTTCACAGCGCCTTACCAAGGTGCTGTGGATGAGCCCAAGCCTGTATTTCAGCGTTACAACCGAGCTTAATGATGTCTGGAGAAGTTTCATTTTTAAAAACTACGGTCAGCAACCCTGCTACCAGTCCGTCTTTAACCGATGCGCTAGTCACAACAGTGAGCACTAAAGCCTCAGCTGTACTTGCTTTACTTAAAAATGCGACTGTTGAATTTAAATCGGGCGAGCTAGTTAACATGTCATTTGCCAATAGCTTTGGTGCAGAAGACATGGTGCTTACCGATATTATTCTTAAAAACAAGCTACCAATTGAGATTTTCTCGCTGGATACAGGCCGCTTGCCAACCGAAACCTATGACCTGATGGCACAAACAGAAGCGCACTATAACACCAAACTGAATGTGTATTTTCCACAAGCAAGTACTGTTGAATTTTATGTTAAAAATCATGGAATTAATGCTTTTTATGAAAGTATTGCTTTAAGAAAAGATTGCTGTCATATGCGCAAAGTCGAGCCACTACAACGTGCGCTGAAAGGCAAGGCAGCTTGGGTAACTGGTATGCGTACAGCACAAGCGACTACTCGAAGCAGCTTGCCTGTGCGTGAGTTTGACGAAGGCAATCAGCTGGAGAAATTTAACCCACTGTCGGATTGGACCGAGCAAGAAGTTTGGGCATACATTCGGTTGCATCAGGTGCCATACAGTGCCTTGCATGACCAATTTTATCCGAGTATTGGTTGTGCGCCCTGCACGCGTGCGGTTGCCATGGGTGAAGATGTACGGGCTGGCCGCTGGTGGTGGGAAGATCCAACAAGTAAAGAATGCGGCTTGCACGTAAAGAAATAAGTGAAGGCAAAAATAAACCAAGAAATAATCATTAGAATTTAAACTACTTACTATCAAAGCACTACAACAAATGACAACAAAGCAAACGAAACACCAACCCCTGTCGCATCTTGATTGGTTAGAAGCCGAAGCCATTCACATTCTGCGTGAAGTAGCGGGTCAATGTAGCAACCCTGTATTACTGTTTTCGGGTGGTAAGGATTCACTCTGTATTTTGCGCTTAGCAGAAAAAGCCTTCCGCCCTGGCCGTTTTCCGTTCCCGCTCATGCATATTGATACTGGCCACAACTATCAAGAAGTGATTGATTTCCGAGACCAACGCGCCGCTGAATTAGGCGAACGCTTGATTGTGCGCAGCGTGGAGGATTCGATGAAGCGTGGTACGGTGGTGTTGAAGTCACCTGACGAGCCACGCAATAAGCACCAATCTGTGACGTTACTAGAAGCGATTGAAGAACATGGCTTTGATTGCTGTATTGGTGGCGCGCGCCGTGATGAAGAAAAAGCGCGTGCCAAGGAGCGTATCATGAGTTTTCGTGATGAGTTTGGCCAATGGGACCCAAAAAACCAGCGCCCAGAACTATGGAATTTATATAATGCGCGCAGCCACAAAGGTGAAAACATTCGTGCATTTCCAATCAGCAACTGGACAGAAATGGATGTATGGCAATATATAGAGCGCGAGAATTTAGGCTTGCCAAGTATCTATTTCGCGCATCATCGTGACATTATTATGCGCGGAGGCGCAATGATGCCTGCCAATGTAAAACTTGCCGATGGTGAAGTGATTAACCAACCAAAATCGGGCGAACAAGTGATTAACATGCAAGTACGTTTTAGAACAGTAGGCGATATCACCTGTACTGCACCCGTAGTTTCAGATGCAGATAATGTGAGTAAAATCGTGCTGGAAACCGCCACCACCACCATTACTGAGCGTGGCGCAACGCGCTTGGATGACCAAACCTCTGACGCTTCGATGGAACAACGCAAGAAAGAGGGTTATTTCTAATGAGCATTTCTAATAACAACATAAATATGCAACACAATGCCAGTAAGCAAAATGATAGCCTTCTACGCTTCATGACCTGCGGCTCCGTTGACGACGGCAAAAGTACGCTCATCGGCCGCCTGCTGTTTGATACCAAAACCATTTTGGCCGATACACTGACACAAATTTCAAACACATCGAAAAAGCGCGGCATGGAAGCAGTGGATTTATCACTACTGACCGATGGTCTGCAGGCAGAACGCGAGCAAGGCATCACCATTGATGTCGCCTACCGTTACTTTAGCACTGGCACGCGCAAATACATCATCGCTGACGCGCCTGGGCACGAGCAATATACGCGCAACATGGTCACCGCCGCATCCACTGCTAATTTAGCTATTATCTTGATTGATGCGCGCCGTGGAGTGCTGACACAAACCCGTCGCCATAGCTATTTAGCGCATCTAGTGGGCATTCAGCACATCGTGGTGGCTGTGAACAAGATGGATTTGGTGAATTATGACCATGCTATTTACGATAAAATTTGTGCCGATTACTTAGCATTTGCAAATGAAATCGGCTTTGCACAAGCACGTGACATTCGCTTTATCCCGATGTCT
This sequence comes from Methylophilaceae bacterium, assembly GCA_011391175.1. Taxonomy (GTDB): domain Bacteria; phylum Pseudomonadota; class Gammaproteobacteria; order Burkholderiales; family Methylophilaceae; genus Methylotenera_A. Next base: position 4,277 of record JAABQZ010000095.1, read on the forward strand.
GCGCTCAATGGCGATATGCTAGTTGACCGTTTAGATGCGATGCCTTGGTACAGCGGAAAAACGCTGTTAGAGATGCTAGAAGCTGCACCTGCCGCCGATGTAGAAGTTGGTGCAGAATTCCGCTTTCCGGTGCAGTTTGTGTGCCGCCCGCATGCCAGTGCCGATGCGGATTTGCACGATTTTAGAGGCTTTATGGGACGTATAGAAAGTGGCGATATTGCTGTGGGTGATACCGTGACAGTATTACCGAACGGTTATCAATCTAAAGTTAAAGCCATTCAAATTGGTGATATGCAACTGCAAAGTGCACAAACTGAACAAAGTGTGACGCTATTGTTAGAAGACGAAATCGACACCTCACGCGGCGATATGATTGTAAAATCAAGCAGCCATGTTGCGCCTGTTAAACAGATAGAAGCCCATGTGTGCTGGCTTTCAGAGACGCCACTATCGCCTGCCCGCACTTATGTGATTCGTCACACTACACGCGAATCAAAGGCCAAAGTAGGTACTATTAGTTATAAAGTGGATGTAAACACCTTAGAACAACAAGCAACCACCGAGTTGAAAATGAATGACATTGCACGCATCACATTCAAGCTAGCGCAACCATTAATGGTGGATAGCTATAGCAAAAACCGCGCAACCGGTGCGTTTATTGTGATTGATGAAAGTACGAACAACACCGT
>JAABQZ010000096.1 GCA_011391175.1 Methylophilaceae bacterium
AAGTAAAATCATTTCACAATCGTTAGATCGTAAATTAACGACAGGGGAACATTTTAACTTGAAGTTACATCTACTTATGTGCAAATATTGCACATACTTTAGTCAACAATTACAAACTTTACGCGTTGCAATGAGTGCTAGTGTGTGCTCTATAGAAAATGACAGCACGATTGAAATGTCAGCCGAAACAAGGAAACGTATCGCAGCATTGGTTGAGACAAATCAAGTACAACCTTAATTTATTTTTATTTAACTCTTAAAGGAATTTAGATATGACTACATCTACAAAAGCAGTTGCATTAGCAGTTTCAAGCGCATTCGTATTATCAATTGGCACCGCCGCACTTAACGCTGCCGAAAATCCATTTGCCATTAAATCTTTATCAACAGGTTACCAAGTTGCTGACCATCATGAAAAAGCTAAAGATGGCAAATGTGGTGAAGGCAAATGCGGCGCTGAAATGAAAAAGGAAGGTGCTGAAAAAGCTAAAGATGGCAAATGCGGTGAAGGCAAATGCGGCGCTGAAATGAAAAAGGAAGGCGCTGAAAAAGCTAAAGACGGCAAATGCGGCGAAGGAAAATGTGGCCATTAATAAAGGGCGGTCATTAATTTGTAGTAAAACTTATCTGTATCTTGTCAACATTAGCTGACATCAAAGGGGTGGGTTTGGGATTAAAGCGTGAGCTGATACCTCGAATCCAATCTCTCTACCAAGCAAGCGCTGGTCAAAAGGCAATCATCTCGAATATTAACTTTGTCGAAATCGCCCCAGAAAACTGGATAGGTGCGGGTGGAAAATACGCAGAAGATTTAGCCTGGTTTGTTGATCGTTACCCGATTGTTTGCCACGGTTTATGCTTGTCGCTAGGCGGACCAGACCCTTTGAATGTTGCGTTTCTAAGGCAGGTAAAGCAATTTCTAAGCGCCAATAAAATTCCGCTTTACACCGAGCATTTAAGCTATTGCTCAGACAATTACCACGGTAAAACTGGTTATTTATACGATTTATTGCCAATCCCATTTACCGATGAAGCAGTGAAATACGTGGCAGCGCGCATCCGTCAAACGCAAGATATTTTGGGACAAAAAATCGCGGTAGAAAACGCCTCATTCTATGCTGCTGCGCCAATTTCTAGCATGTCAGAGATTGACTTTTTAAACGGCGTTTTAATAGAGGCCGATTGCTGGTTACATTTAGACATCAACAATATTTATGTCAATAGCGTGAATTTTGGCCACGGCCAACACCCTGATCCAATTAAGGATGCACACGCTTTTTTGCGAAAAATTCCGAAAGAAAAAATCGTCTATGGCCATGTAGCAGGGCATTACCAGCAAGCGCCTGACTTACTCATTGATACGCACGGCATGAATGTGATTGACCCTGTTTGGGCACTGCTAGAAGAAGCCTACCAATTATTTGGTACTTTCCCTACGCTGCTCGAGCGTGACAGCAATATTCCACCGCTACCAGTGTTAATGCGCGAAGTAGATAAAATTGCGGCCATTCAGACAAATAACATGATGCAAAACCATCTGCCTGCAGGCCTCATGGATACTGGGCTGCAGGCCAGTGCTTTATGTTAGATTTTCAACGTTATCAACAAGAGTTTACTGCGCACATTCGTAACCCCAAAGTGCACAAAAAACCCGCAGGCGTTGTGCCCGCCCGCATGGCAGTGTATCGCGAGGCGGTATTTAATAATATCTTTGAATCCGTCTCGGTGTGTTTCCCAGTATGCCAAGCAGCGATTGGTAAGCGCGCTTGGCGCGCCTTGCTTAAAGACTTTGTTAAAAGCCATCCTGCGCAAAGCCCTATTTTTAGAGAAATTCCACAGCAGTTTCTAGCGTTTTTAAACACACAAATATCACAGCCTGCTTTTTTGGCTGAACTCGCACATTACGAATGGGTGGAATTGGCTGTCAGTGCGTTACAAACTAACCCCATCAAACTCAGCGAAAATACTCACTTGCTGAGTGAAAAACCGGTGCTAATGCCAGCACATATGTTGCTGGAATATGACTTTGCCGTGCAAAAAATAGCTAAGGGTAAACTACCAAAAACAACTGAGAAAACTTATTTATTGGTGTTTAGAAATGCGAAATTTGAGGTGAAGTTTATTGAGCTAAACCCCACAACTTTTCAACTATTACAGCTGATTGAAAAAAATGAAGTGACTGGGGAGCAGGCATTGATGCGTCTTGCAGCGTCAATACAACATCCAAATGTTGATGCTGTAATTGCATTTGGTGCGGAAATTTTGAGCGATTTAGCCAATCAAGAAGCGATTATTGGCAGCACTTTATAATCAGTACTTTATGAGAAGTACTATATAAGACGTTACGCTATGAGAAAAATTATATGGCCTACGAGGCAATATCCGTGCGGCCTACAGGCAGGCCATAAAGAAGCACTTCAAAAACACTTAATTAAACTGTTGCGCTTCGCGTTCGCTAGCTAGATCAACCACGGCCTGTTTTTGTGCGTTGCCTAATTCCCACCACTGTTGGATTTCATCCATGGTGCGATAACAACCTTGGCATAAGCCCGTACTGTCATCCATACTACACACGCCAATGCACGGCGAATGAACTTCTGTTTCTGCCATTGCTTTTACTTTTCAGGTTAACTTAAACTACCGTGGCATTGTTTGTATTTTTTGCCACTGCCACAAGGACATGGGTCATTACGGCCTACTTTCACACCGTCACGAATCACTGGTTGACCACTGGCCAATTGCTCAGCTTCTTCTCCACTAAATTCACCTTGTGGATTGGCTAGCGCCTCTTCAAAATCAGCATGCTGATACTGCACATTAGCAACATTCGCTACAGGTTCTACTGGCTCAACGTCTTCCTGTGTGCGCACTTGCACCAACATGGTGATTTTTGTGACTTCGGCTTTCACTGTATTCAACAAGCCTTCAAACAATTGAAAAGCCTCGCGTTTGTATTCTTGCTTTGGATTTTTTTGCGCGTAGGAGCGCAAATGAATGCCTTGGCGCAAATGATCCAGTGCCGCTAAGTGTTCGCGCCAGTGCATGTCAATACTTTGCAACATGACTGAGCGCTCGAATTGGCGCATGGTGCTGGCACTTGCTAGCGCTTCTTTTGCTGCGTAAGATTGATCCGCTGCTTCAAAAATACGCTCACGCAAGGTTTCTTCATGCAAATCTGGGTTTTCTTCCAACATTTCTTGCAGCGGCAAATCTAGACCTGCTTCTTCTAAAAGTTCTTTTTCTAGCGCAGCAATGTCCCACTGCTCTTCCACACTGCCTGGCGGAATATGCGTAGCAATTAAACTGCTGAGCGTATCGGTACGCATGGCACTAATGGTGTCAGCAATATCAGTTGCCTCTAATAACTCGTTACGTTGCTCGTAAATTACCTTGCGCTGGTCGTTAGAAACATCGTCAAACTCTAATAATTGCTTACGAATATCAAAGTTGCGGCCTTCTACTTTACGTTGCGCGTTTTCAATGGCACGACTCACCATAGCGTGTTCAATCGCTTCGCCTTCTGGCATTTTCAAACGTTCCATAATGGCAGAGACACGGTCGCCTGAGAATATACGCAACAATTGGTCATCTAAACCCAAGTAAAAACGGCTAGAACCAGGGTCACCTTGGCGGCCAGAACGGCCACGCAATTGGTTATCAACCCGACGTGATTCGTGCCGCTCGGTACCAATAATATGCAAGCCACCAGCGGCCAGCACAGCATCATGGCGTTTTTGCCAATCCGCTTTTATTTGTACAATTTTAGCCTCTTTTTCCGCATCACTTAAACTAGCATCGGCACGCACTGCATGAATGCTGGCCTCTACGTTGCCCCCTAATACAATATCGGTACCGCGGCCTGCCATGTTTGTGGCAATTGTAATCGCACCTGGTTGGCCTGCCTCTGCAATAATATGGGCTTCACGTTCATGTTGTTTGGCATTTAAAACTTCATGTTTTAAGTTGGCTTTGTTGAGAAAGCTTGAAATAATTTCAGAGTTTTCAATCGATGTCGTGCCGACTAATACGGGCTGACCAATGGCTTGGCATTGTTTAATATCTTCAATCACCGCATTATATTTTTCGGCTGAGGTGCGATATACCTTATCCATGGCATCTTTACGGATTTTTGGGCGATGCGTTGGAATGACTACAGTCTCCAAGCCGTAAATTTGGTTAAACTCGTAAGCTTCGGTGTCAGCAGTACCCGTCATACCGCTTAACTTTTGATACATACGGAAGTAATTCTGGAAAGTAATCGAGGCCAGTGTTTGATTTTCTTTTTGAATCTTGACAGCTTCTTTAGCTTCTACCGCTTGGTGCAGGCCATCTGACCAGCGACGACCAGGCATTTTGCGTCCAGAGAATTCATCCACAATCACGATTTCTCCGTTATCTACAACATAGTGCTGGTCTTTCTTAAATAGATTTTGTGCACGTAGCGACGCATACAAATGATGCACCAAAGTAATATTGGCAGGGTCGTACAAGCTAGAACCCTCGGGCAATAAGCCTGAACTGGATAAAATTTCCTCAGCACGCTCGTGACCAGTTTCACTCATGGTCACCGTTTGTGCTTTTTCATCTACCCAGAAGTCGCCTTCGCCTGTTTCTTCTTTTTGTGCACTTAATTGCAAGGCGACTGCATTAATTTGGTTATATAAATCAATGCTGTGCTCAGCTTGGCCAGAAATAATCAATGGCGTACGTGCCTCATCAATTAAAATCGAGTCGACTTCATCTACCAATGCGAAAGTAAGTTTGCGCTGTACACGCTCCTCAGCGGTAAACACCATATTGTCGCGCAAATAATCAAAACCAAACTCATTGTTAGTGCCGTAA
>JAABQZ010000097.1 GCA_011391175.1 Methylophilaceae bacterium
AATGCCCAACTCTTTTAAGCGCGTTCTAAACGCATTACGTCCTGACAACTTACCCAAAGTTAATTTGTTGGCGTTCCAGCCCACATCTTCTGCGCGCATAATTTCGTAGGTTTCTCGGTGTTTTAACACGCCATCTTGGTGGATACCGCTTTCGTGTGCAAATGCGTTGGCGCCAACTATCGCCTTATTAGGCTGCACTGGGTAACCGGTGATAGTAGACACCAATTTACTGGTAGGCACAATTTGCGTGGTGTCGATACGCGTGGTCAAATTAAAAATGTCACTGCGCGTTTTAATCGCCATCACCACCTCTTCTAAGCTGGCGTTACCTGCACGCTCACCCAAGCCATTAATAGTACATTCGACTTGGCGGGCACCACCCATCACTGCCGCTAAAGAATTGGCCACAGCCATACCCAAATCGTTATGACAGTGCGTAGACCAAACAACTTTGTCGCTATTTTTAACGCGCTTAATCAATATGGCCATGCGCTCGCCCCACGGTGCGGGGATAGAATAGCCCACCGTATCTGGCACGTTAATTGTCGTCGCTCCCGCCTCAATCACTGCATCAAACACGCGCACTAAAAAGTCGATATCTGATCGCACTGCATCTTCAGCAGAAAATTCAACATCTGGCGTATATTCCAACGCCCACTTCACCGCCTGTACTGCACGCTCAACCACTTGGTCTTCGGTCATGCGCAATTTGTTTTCCATGTGGATTTTGCTGGTGGCAATAAAGGTATGAATGCGACCATTTTTTTCGGTATGTTGCATGGCTGGCGTAATCGCCTCGCCCGCACGGCGCACATCATTCTCGCTGGCACGTGCAAGCGAGCACACAGTTGAATTGTGGATTAACCCTGCGATGGTGTGAATAGCGTCAAAATCGCCAGGGCTGGCTGCGGCAAAGCCTGCTTCAATCACATTGACGCCCAATTTTTCTAACTGGCGTGCAATACGAATTTTCTCTTCTTTGGTCATGGCGGCACCTGGGCTTTGCTCGCCATCGCGCAAAGTGGTATCAAAAATAATAATATTGTCTAATTCTTTTGGCTTGTTCATTTGTGCTGTCCTAAATCGAATCTTTCTAATAGGCGAATTTTACCCGCTGAAGCAATTTTCAGCGAGCGTAAAAATACTTAATTTGGGGGTGGGGATTAGTCTGCGCGCACGCGCAGACGAAGTGCTAATGCACGTAGTAAAGCAAGGCTTAATAATAAGCCTGCCAAAAACTGAAATGTGAATGAATTCAACATGACTTTAGTATAGGGGCTTTTTACGTGCTTTTCAAGTTGCAGAAACTAATTAATTACTCACAGTTTTCTTAATTCGTGATTTTATCCACAAATAATAACCTGATAACGCATACACCAACACCACGGTAAACAACACCTCTGGCGGGCTGGATGACACTAATACAAAGGCCAGCACAATGGCCAATATGGCCACAAATGGTACGCTTTGTTTTAAATTGATGTCTTTACCACTATAAAACTTTAAGTCGGAAACCATGCTGCCAGCCGCAAATAAAGTCAGCGCAGCGGCTAACCATTTCATCTCAATCACGCCAAAAAATATCTCGCGACCTGTCACGCTGTACTCGTTGGCTACCCACACAAAGCCAGCCAGCAATGCCGCTGCCGCTGGGCTGGGCAAGCCTTGAAAATAACGTTTGTCTTGAAACGGGTCATCTAACTTGGTGTTAAACCTTGCCAAGCGCAAAGCCGCGCAAGCGCAATATAAAAATGCGGCTATCCAGCCTAATTTTCTCAACGGTCCCAATGCCCATTCATACATGATTAATGCAGGCGCCACACCAAAAGACACCATATCCGACAAACTATCGTACTCTGCGCCAAACGCGCTTGTTGTATTGGTCATGCGCGCAACGCGCCCATCTAAGCCATCTAACACCATGGCGATAAAAATAGCGATGGCAGATTGCTCAAAATTGCTGTTCATTGCCTGCACAATGGCATAAAAACCTGCAAATAAAGCAGCAGAGGTAAACAAGTTGGGCAGCAAATAAATACCGCGCGCACGTAACCCCTCTTGATCGGCGTTGCGGCGTGCTGGGCGCTGTTTTGAATCTAGCTGTTTAGGTTCTGCCATCTGAATATGATTCCTAATGATTGTAAATAGTATAAATCAAGCAGCGACTATGGCGTAAAGAAATAACGTGTTAAATGAAAGAATATGGGTGCAGCAAAGCTTACCGAGTCCATTCTGTCCATCATGCCGCCGTGGCCTCGTATCATGTTACCCCAGTCCTTGGCACCTAGGCTGCGCTTAATGGCCGACATCACTAACCCACCCAAAAAACCCATGGTCACGATAATTGCCGCCATCCCAGCACTTTGCAATGGTGTGAATGGCGTTATCCACCACATGGCAGCGCCAATTAAAATGGTACTAAAACCACCACCGATTAAGCCTTCAAGCGTTTTATTAGGACTAACGATGGGGGCAACTTTTGTTTTGCCAAATAAATTACCAAATACATATTGCAGCACATCACTTAGCTGGACGATGAGCATAAAATAGAATAGCAACAGCGCATTTTGGCCGTCAAAACTAGAGATTTCGAGCAGCAATAGGGCTGGCGCATGGCTGATGCAATAGACACAAATCATTACCCCCCACTGAATTTTTGCAGCGCGCTCTAAAAAATGCTCGGTATCTTGCGCCAATACAGATATTGAAGGCATGAGCAAAAACGCATACACAGGAATGAGGATGGTAAACAGCGCATACCATTCAATATAAATAAAGTAATAATGCAACGGGATGAGCAGAAAAAACGCCAACGATAAGGCGCGATGATCGCCTGCGCGGGTGGGAGTGAGTGTCATAAATTCGCGCAAGGCAAAATATGAAATTGCAGCAAACAGTAAAATTGCGCCAATTTTCCCCGCCAAAAACGCCACCGCAAATACCGCTACCATCACCCACCATGCGTTTACGCGGGCGACTAAATTATCTAGCACTTTTTGCGATTTTTCATTTGGAACTGCTTGTTTGGCAAGCTTGCTTTTTAGTAGCCAGCCAATGGCAGAGGCAATCAACAATAAGCCTGCCACACCGCCAATGAGCCAGTAAAATTTATGCGCTGGACTTAATGTTTCTAGTGTTTGAGCAAACATAGGATTTTTCCTAAAAAGTTACCTTAAATGAGTTGCAACACGGCCTCACGGGCGCGGCTTAGAAAAGCTTTTTTATGTTCAGTCAGTTCAAATTGAATCGCACCGCCAAAGCGCACAGTGCATATCAGCGGCACAGGTAACAAACTGCCTTTGGGCATGCTGCGATGCAACGTATCTAAGTACACTGGCACCAGTTTTACTTGCGGAAATGCTTCTGCCAAATGGTACAAACCACCTTTAAACTCATTTGGCTCAGCCTGCGCACGGCGCGTACCTTCAGGGAAAATAATTAACGAATCGCCCTGCGCTAGCGCTGCCAACAATGGAGCGAGCGGGTCGCTATGCCTTGAGACTTCGCGCTCAATCAGCACCGCATTCAGCACTTGCAACGCAATAAAACGCTTAATCGCACCATGCCCCCAGTAATCTCTAGCTGCCACTGGCCGCGTTTTTGCGCGAATTTGTGCTGGTAACGCTACCCACAAAGCCAGCGTATCTAGATGACTAGTGTGATTGGTAAAATAAATGCTTTGCGTCTCCATAGGCGCGGCATCTACCCAACGCGCTTGCGCGCCAACTAAAATTCTTACTAAGCCAATCAAGCCCAAACGCGCAATGCTAACAATCATTTTTGATTTAGTAGCTTGGCGATTACCAGTGTACGTGTCACACAGGTAACAGCTGCGCCTATTGCAATCATGTAGATAGTTATGATGAGCGCATAATAACTATCGTTAAAATATAGCTCCGCCGCGCCAATTAGGCAGCCCAGCGTCATCACAAACATGCGGTGCGGCTTAGCCATCGGCCCACGAAAGTCTTGCACCAAACCTAATGCGCCGCCCAACACGCGGATGTAGGCAGTTTTTGCCGCCAACAACGCCCCTAGCCAGCCTAACCATGGCAGAAAAACGGCATAACCCAGCGCCACGATAAACAGCGAATCAGCGATGCGGTCTGGAATTTCGTTATACAGCGCGCCAACTTTGGATTGTTTACCGCCTTCAACCGCCACCATGCCATCCAGCATATTGCACAACAAACGTAATTGCACACATAGCGCCACGGCAAACAAAGTATTCGGATGATGCGGCGGCGAAATTGGGCAAGCCAATAACCATGCGCCTATCAGCGCAGGCAAAATACTCAACACAGAAATAAAGTTAGGTGAAACGTCATATTTCACTAATAGGCTCGCAAGCCATTTTGCCCAACCTGCACTACGCGTGGCCAGCGGTCGGCGGTTATCTTCTTTTTCTGCCATTT
>JAABQZ010000098.1 GCA_011391175.1 Methylophilaceae bacterium
CAAATCGTCTGCATCACGCGCTTTACGGCGCAAGGAGTGCCTATCTGCCAGCATGCAGGTATCTAAGTGTATGTTTGATTGTGTTGAATTCAAGGCGGCTGATTTCTAGTGCTTTAGATTTATAACTTTCATTAATGCGAATTTTAACATGCCAATTGGATGTCACTTTGATAGATAGGTTTTGAGTGTTAATATTAAGTTCAGCATATATCGAATATATAGGTATTTAGCCCTGATGATTGCATTTTTAGAAGCAAAACGTGCTGGACTATTTGCTAAACAGCACTGGGCTAATAACATTTTAGCTGGAGTGATTGTTGGGGTTGTTGCACTTCCTTTGGCTATGGCTTTTGCAATTGCCTCAGGCGTCAAGCCTGAGCAAGGCATCTACACAGCTATCGTAGCTGGGGGCATAGGCTCCATATTAGGTGGTAGTCGATTGCAGATATCGGGTCCCACTGGCGCATTTATTGTCATTCTTGCTGGAGTCACGGCAAAATATGGCATTTCTGGACTGCAAATAGCCACCTTAATGGCTGGATTTATCTTGCTTATCATGGGCTTAGTGCGTTTTGGCGGTGTCATCAAGTATATTCCAGACCCTGTCATTGTTGGGTTCACCAGTGGCATTGCAGTGATTATATGGGTAGGCCAATGGAAAGATTTTTTTGGCTTAACGCCTGAGCTGGCTGCTGAGCATTTTCATGAAAAACTGTGGAATTTGCTACAAGCATTTCCTAGCTTGCATTACGAAACTACGCTACTCGGTTTATTCACCTTATTTGTATTGATTTTTTCGCCACGTGTGTTTAAGCGCATACCCTCACCCTTGGTTGCTATGGTATCAGCCACAGTGGTTCAAGCGCTATTTGAGTTTAAAGAGGTGGCTACTATTGGCTCAGCTTTTGGCGGAATCCCCCAAAGTTTACCTAAATTTGAATTTATAACTATTCACTTTTCTCAAGTATTACAACTTATAGGTCCTGCGTTTACTATTGCCCTTTTAGGTGCGATTGAATCTTTGCTCTCAGCGGTAGTGGCGGACAGCATGAGTGGAACAAAACACGACTCTAATCAGGAGCTTGTTGGCCAGGGCATCGCCAACATTTTCTCGCCATTATTCGGCGGTTTTGCCTCAACTGGTGCTATTGCACGTACTGCCACCAATATTCGAAATGGCGCAACCAGCCCATTAGCAGGCATCGTGCATACACTCACCTTGACTCTTATTGTGTTGGCTTTTGCACCCATGGCTGCGCACATCCCTTTAAGTGCGCTATCTGCAATATTATTTGTCGTCGCATACAACATGAGTGAAATGCATCGCTTTTCACACATGGCTCAAACCGCGCCCAAAGCGGATGTCGCCGTATTGCTCATTACATTTATTCTTACGGTCTTTTCTGATTTAGTCATCGCAGTCAATATTGGCGTTATGCTAGCTGCGCTGCTATTCATGAAGCGTATGAGCGAAGCAGTGAGCATTCAACAGCAAACCCAGGCAGAGCTAGCACAAGAAATCAAAAATAACAGTTATGTATTGCCCAGCAATGTGGCAGTGTATGCGATGGAAGGGCCTTTCTTCTTTGGTGCAGCAGAAAGCCTGATGAGCGCATTGCAGCATGTGCATAGCCATGCAGATATACTCGTGCTACGTATGGGGCGAGTACCTATTATTGATGCTACTGGCTTACAAGCCTTATGGAATCTGATTGATACCTGCGAGCGAAACAATGCTCGCCTCATGTTGTGTGAAGTACGCCCAAATATTTTGGAAAAAATAACCCGCGCAGGCATTACTAACAAACTTGGTCAGGGCAATATCATTGAGAACATTCAATCCTTAAAAATTTAGCTATTTCTCAATGCGCTCTCGCAAAAAACTGGCAAACTTAGGTTTGCCATATTTGGTTTTTTCCCGATATGTATAAGTGACCGTGCTGCCGATTTTGGGTGGATTTGCGCGTCGAGCATCACTAAATCCTGTCCCCAATTTAAAGCGAATGCCTTCAGGTGTCTGCACCAGCAATGCACCCAGCATGCCTAGGTATTTGCCTTTGCCCTTAATGTGCGCAACCACCGTAGCCTCGGCATCATGCAGTAGTTTTAGTTTTAATAAGACATCACTGCGGCCAGTAGTGTATTCAGCATCCGCGCGATGTAGCATTAGCCCTTCGCCGCCATTTGCAACAATTTGTTTAAGCTTTTTATTCAGCTCAGTTTCGTTTTTAACACGAAACTGAGCAACGGCTTTTAGTTGCGGCAGGTTAGCTTTTTTGATGATGTTCACAATGCGCTCGGCACGCGCTTCATAATTACCTGTGGCATTAGGCAACTCAAAAATTTGGTAGCTAATACCACGCCATTCCGCCTCTACTGGATTATCTTTACGTACTGCACCAGAAAGCGCATCAAACTGACCACGTGCTAGCCACAGCTCACCATCTAGCGGCGTGTTGGGTAAATCTTTTACAAACCAAGTGGGTGCGTTAATGACATTGCCTTTACGACTTTTAAGCTGTTTGCCATCCCAAATCGCACGCACGCCATCTAGCTTTTCGCTGACTAAATACTGCTTAACATCAATGCCTTGGCTGTAAATTTGCGCCAATAAAATATCTTGGGCAATCGCGCTTGGTGACAAAAATAACAGTGCCAATATGAACAAAAAAGTACGGCTAATGTGCATGTGGTTGGTTTAAAATTAACACAGGATAAAAAATAAATGCTCTATAGGCCGCATGAATATTGGCTTGCAGAGCAGATGTTTTAATGATTGTTTATTGCGCTTGATTTAAAAACCTACTATTAAGTGATTCTAAATTAAACTCACTTAAAATAGCCTGCATGCGCTCAGCCGCATTTTTACGTGGCTGGTCAGTGCGTTTGGCAATAATCAGCTCATTTTTCATGCTGTGCTCCCAGCCCACTAATTCAGTCACCGTCACGCTATACCCCGCCGCCTCTAGCTGCAAGCATCGCAATACATTGGTAATTTGGCTGCCAAATTCACGCGTGTGTATCGGGTGACGCCAAATTTCACTTAGCGGGGTTCTGCCAAAACTTTCAACTTTATGTTCGCGCAACACCTCTGCCACTTCAGCTTGGCAGCATGGCACCAGCACCATATACTTAGCTTGCTTGGCTAAACCAAACTGAATCGCATCATCTGTGGCAGTGTTACAGGCATGCAGCGCAGTCACAATATCCACATGGCCTGGCAAGGTGTTTGAGTTAATCGACTCTGCGACGCTTAAATGCTCAAACCGCATGCGGGAAAAGCCGCACTCTATGGCTAATTGTCGCGATTTTTCGACCAAATCAGCGCGGGTTTCGATACCAATTACCTCACCCGCTGCTAACTCTTTCATCAGTAAATCATACAAAATAAAGCCTAAATATGATTTACCTGCGCCGTGATCGACCAGTACTGGATTTGAATGTTGTGTTAACACATCGCTAAACAGCGGCGCAATAAAATTCACCAAGTGATTGACTTGCTTCAACTTGCGGCGCGAATCTTGATTGAGCTTACCATCTCGGGTGAGGATATGCAGCGCTTTGAGTAGCGCTACTGACTGCTTGGGATTGATTTCATTGTTGGATGACATGCGCACATTTTAAGTCAAAAAAACCATTTAAGCTTGCTTGTCGTCAAAGTCAATATAACTGCGTTTTAATCAGTAAGAGCAGTAAATTTTTACTTAGCATAACTTGAGTGTTTAAATTTTACGGGAGAATAAAAAATGAAAAAAATATTTATTACGAGCGCGTTACTTAGCCTGATGTTTTCAGCAACTGCCTTTGCAGGCGCAGATGAGCGTGGTGACCGCGTTGAAAACCGCTTAGATAACAGAGGTGATCGTGTAGAAGAGCGCCTAGACTATAAAGGTGACCGCATTGAAGGTCGTTTAGATAATCGCTCTGCCAAAGCGCATGAAAATGGCCACGAAGCGCGTGCTAATCATCTAGAACGCAAAGGTGATCGTATTGATCAACATTACGACAGGAAAGGTGACCGCATAGATAATCGTTTAGATAGTAAAGGCGAGCGTATTAACAACCGCCTAGATAGACGTGTTGCAAGGCGTAACTAAGTACTTAAGTAATCATTTTTTGGACTAAAATACTAGAAACATAGTAAAAGGCGCGGCTATTAAGCACATGCAAAATTTTTTAAGCAGCATTGAAGGCCGCGCCTTTTCTATCGCGCAATTTGCAACAAGAAATAGAGAAGACGCGCTGGATATTGTGCAAGATGCCATGATGAAATTGGTGCAAAAATATGGTTCGCACCCAGCGGAGCAATGGAAACCGCTGTTTTACAGTATATTGCAAACGCGTATTTTAGATTGGCATCGCCGACAAAGTGTACATAATCGCTTTAGAAGCTGGCTTCATTGGGAT
>JAABQZ010000009.1 GCA_011391175.1 Methylophilaceae bacterium
AAAAAATTACGCAGGCGACGTGATGAATTTTGAAATGGCCTGCGAAATGTTAGCGTTTGAAAACGCCACCGTTTTAACCTCGGACGACTGCGCAGTCATCAACAGTACCTACACCACGGGTCGTCGTGGTGTGACTGGCACGGTGATTGTAGAAAAATGCGTGGGTAGTTTGGCCGAAACTGGTGCCAGCTTACAAGCTTGCAAAGCGCTTGGTGATAAAGTGAATACGCGTATTTCTTCTATTGGCGTGGCTTTAACCAGTTGCACCGTGCCAGCCGCAGGACGCCCAACTTTTGATATTAGTGACACTGAAATTGAGATGGGCGTGGGCATTCATGGTGAGCCTGGCCGCAAGCGCGAAGCCATGCGCGAGGCAGACGCTATTGTAAAAGACATGGTTGACGCGATTTTGGCTGATTTTAAGGCGAGAAATATCGATACAAATAGCGAAGTTTTATTGCTGATCAATGGCTTTGGCGCCACGCCGCTGATGGAGCTGTATTTAATTTTCAACAGCGCAGCTAAATTACTGGACGAAACTGGTCTAAAAATTACACGTAGCTTAGTCGGTAATTACACCACTGCCATTGATATGGTAGGCGCATCCATCACCGTGTGTTTGCTTGATGATGAAATTAAACAACATTGGGATAGCCCCGTACATACTGCAGCCTTGCGCTGGGGCTGCTAAATTCATAAGCAAGCTTGTGGCTTGCGCATGTTATTCTGTTGGCTTTTAAAACTAAAGCCCAGCCATGACTGCCACCAATATCACTGAAACGTTTATACCAAGCAAAGACGCCTCACTCGAATCTTCCATCGCCACGCTACAAGCCAAATTATTGGCGCTGAATATTCATACAGAAGAAAAGTCTTGGCTAAATGAAATTGAGGGCATTTGGTCGGTGCATGTCATTGATAAAGACTGTCCACGCTTATTCACCAACGGCAAAGGCGCATCGCAACTGGCCGCTAGAGCAAGTGCTCTAGGTGAGTATTTTGAGCGTTTGAGCACCAATTACTTTTGGACACATTTTTACTTAGGCGACAAAATCGCCAACAATGCCTTTGTGCACTACCCGAATGAGCAATGGATTCCCCTCAAAAATGACAAATGGCCAAAAGAATTACTCACGCCAGAACTGCAAAAGTTTTATAACCCTGAAGGCACTTGCCCAGCCAGCAATTTGATTGATTTAAATTCTGGCAATAAAGCGCGTGGCATTTGCGCAATCCCTTACACCCGTTTGCGTGATGGCAAAAGCGTGCTATTTCCAGTGAATTTAATTGGTAATTTATATGTCAGCAACGGCATGAGCGCTGGCAACACAATGATGGAAGCGCGTACGCAAGCATTGGCCGAAATTTTTGAGCGCGATATTAAATACAAAATCATCCGCGAAGGGATTTGCCTGCCAGATGTGCCTGAAAGTGTATTGAACCGTTACCCACGTATTGCCGCTGGCATCAAAGGCTTGCGCGATGCAGGTTATGGCATTTTAGTAAAAGACGCCTCACTAAGCGGCCAATATCCAGTCATGAACGTCACCCTACTGCACCCAGAAGACCAAGGTTGCTTTGCAAGCTTTGGCGCACATCCACGCTTTGAAGTAGCACTGGAACGTGCATTAACGGAGCTATTGCAAGGCCGTGCTATGGATAGTTTAACAGGCTTTGTGGCACCAGGCTTTGACATGGAAGAAATCGCTGATTCACAAAACCTAGAAATTCACTTTGTGGATTCCAGCGGCGTGATTAGCTGGGACTTTTTACGCAGCACGCCAGACTACGCATTTGTGGATTGGAACTTTGGCAAGACGACGGAAGAAGATTACAACTGGTGCGTCAATACCATTCATAGCAGTGGCCACGATATGTATATTGCCGACTTCACGCATTTGGGCGTATATGCCTGCCGCATTTTTGTGCCTGGCATGAGTGAGATTTACCCAGTAGAGGAATTGCAATGGGAAAACAACACAGTCGGTAATTTGGTGCGGCCTTTTGCGCTACGTTTGCCAGAACTAAGCCAAGGGGAATCGGCCGAATTACTAGAAACCTTGCTAGATTTAGAGCTGGCAGATGAATTGCCAGTGACCACACTCATCGGCCTATGCCCAGATCCAAACACGACTTGGGTGGATTTACGCGCAGGTGAACTCAAAACGCTTGCCGCGCTTGCTGCTGGTGATACAGATGAAATTTTAGAAGGCTGCGCTTGGATTGCACAATTCGGTGAATTGCACGAAAAACGTGCCCGTGTCTACCGTTGTATTGACAACATCGTACAAATTAAAGAAATGGCCGATTCAGAAGATACGGCTGCATTTGAAGCGAATTTAAGCCTGCTATATGGTGCAGAAACTTTGCAACAGGCGCACAAATTGCTGAACCGTGAAGAGCAATATTTTGGTTTAGGGTTATTGGGAGCGAATATGGAAGGCAGCGTGATGCACCAGCACTTACTCGAAGCTTATGGTAAGGTTTGGCAGTAATCAAGCCATCAGTCTTTGGAGTCGATTTTTTAATTAAAAACGTGCTTCCATAAAGATGTTACTGCTTCAATATGCGCGACAACTGAACTAGCTTCTACTTTTGTTTGCGTTATCCCTTGTAACTTAAGTGCATGTTGCATTTTTCGATATTCTCGATAAGCTATGGCAACTTTTTCAGCGGTCTCAGCTTCAATGATATTGAGTGTTGCCAGCAGTTTTAATAAAGCGATATTACCGATATTTTGTGTCAGTTGTGGGTGTTGTTCTGCATTTGCTAATACCAAAAATTGCACTAAAAATTCCACATCAATAATGCCACCAGCGCCATTTTTAAGCTCAAACATTTCAGTATCATTTTTACCAGCGCTATTTTTCAAGCTCGTGCTTTGAGCGGCGCGCATTTTTTCACGCATACCCAGCACTTCAGTTTTCAGCTTTTCCACATCGCGTGTTTGGGTAAGCACTTCGATGCGAATTTGCTCAAAGGCTTTGCCAATCTCACCATCACCCGCCACAAACCTTGCCCGCGTAATCGCTTGATGCTCCCACACCCATGCTTTGTTGAGTTGATAATCTCTAAATGCAGCCACCGTGCTGACTAGCAACCCACTATTGCCATCTGGGCGCAATTGCAAATCTGTTTCGTATAACAAACCTGCAGAAGTTAAGCTGTTAAACCAGTTATTAATGCGCTGGGCGAAGCGTGCATAGACCTCGCTCGCTTCAGGTGCATTGTCATCATATAAAAAAATGATATCCAAATCAGAGGCATAGCCAAGCTCTTTGCCACCTAGCTTGCCGTAACCTATTACGGCAAATTTTGGTATCTCCATATGTTTACCTTTGATATACGGCCATATCGTTTCTAGGCTGACGCTCAATATTAGCTCGGCTAGTGCGCTTAAATAGTCTGAAAGGGTTTCTAGCGCCAATTCATCATTGATATCTTGTGCAGCAAGCCTAAATACACTGGCGTGTTTAAAGTGGCGCATGGTGTCCATTTGTCGCTCAACATCTCCCTCGAATTCAGCCAATCGTTTCACTAAATCTGCACGCATGGCTGTGAAATCTGGCGCGGCATATAAGGTGCGGGTATCTAAAAGCTCATCCAGCAAAATGGGATGCTGGGTTAAATAATTGGCTAGCCACGGGCTGCTGCTGCACAATTTAACCACCAAATGCATGGCTTGTGCATGCTCTGCCAGCAAAGCCAGATAACTGGCACGGCGACAAATGCTTTCTAATAAATCCGTCACCCGCATGAGCGTCACTTCAGGGTTTTGCATGGTGGCTGCAAGTGAAATCACATGCGGCATCAGCGCATCAAAGCGCTGGCGACTAAGCTCTGGCAACTGCAAATAGCGGTTAGCTTGATGCAAGGCATTGAGTCGACGATAGGTTTCTTGCGCGTCTGAATAGCCCAACTTTTGCAGCGCTTGCTCGGCGCCAGACATGGTTAATAGCCCATTCCAAACAGATTTTTCAGCCTCTAAGCAATCTCTGCTAGCTTGTTGACTGGTATTGGCGTCTGTGAAAGTTGCATCAAAATGCTGTTGCACGTTTTGTCTGTAGCTATTTAACTTGGTTAAAAACGCATCCCAGTCTGCAAAGTGCATGGCTTTTGCAATACGCGACTTTGCCTCATCGGACTTTGGCAACTCTTGGGTTTGCGCGTCATCTACGTACATCAACCTGTGTTCTAAATTACGCAGAAATACATAAGCCTCGCTTAACTCGCTCACCATTTTTTCAGGCAACAACCCTTTGTCTTTTAATAGTGCTAACACAGCGAGGGTTGGCTTAATCTGCAAGCTGGTGTCACGCCCGCCACGCATCAACTGAAATACTTGCGCGATAAACTCGATTTCACGAATCCCACCGCGCCCCAATTTAATATTATCGGTTTGGCCTTTTTGCAATACATCACGGTGAATCTGCAGTTTCAGCTCGCGCATACTCGCTAGCGCGTTGTAATCTAAATATTTTCTGAAAATAAATGGCCTGAGAAGCTCATGGATATTGGCTCCCAGGCCAGTGCCTGATTTATTATTTTGCGCATTGCTTTCTGGGCAAACGACACGTCCTTTTATCCAAGCGTAACGCTCCCATTCGCGCCCTTGATTTTGATAGTACTCCTCTAAGGCATCCACACTAGAAACCAATACGCCCTCGCTTCCAAACGGCCGTAGCCGCATATCAACGCGAAACACAAAACCGTCTTCAGTGACTTCGTCTAAGGCAGAAATCACTTTTTTGCCTAATTTAGTGAAGAAATCCTGATTACTTAAACCCTGTGTCGTTTCGCCCTCTTCTTCATACGCAAAAATCAAATCGATGTCAGAAGAGACGTTTAACTCGCCACCACCCAATTTACCCATACCAACGACAATCAAGCGCTGAAGCTCACCGCTTTTGTTCACAGGCTTGCCGTGCAAGGTTTCTAGCCATGTTTGATGGTATTGGGTGGCGGTGTTTAAGCTAATTTCAGCTAACTGTGTGGTGGTTTGCAACACCTCTTGCAAATCTGCCAAGCCGTTTAAATCACGATAAATCGTCCTTAGAATAACGCGCTGACGTAATTGACGCAGTGCCTTTTTAAGAGCCTTCTCATCGACTATATTTGCCGCCTCTAAAAATTGTTGCATTTCTGCAATGACATAGGCTTGTTGATGATTTTGTAGCAAATCATTTAACAAATCCGCATCTTTTGACAACAATCGTGCGGAGAATAAACTGCATTCTTGCAAGCGCTGAATGGCCGCCGAGAAACTAGCGTTGACGTGGTTTTGAGCCAATAAATTATCCTGTGTAAGCATTGATTTTTTAAGGTAATATGACGTTTAACAGCATAGTTATATTATGTGTTACATCTTACCTTAAACATTATTATAAAAAGTAGATGTCATTGATAAATGACAAATTTGGGAGTTGAGTTGCATGGCTATTGAATCTGTTTTAACCGAAAATCGACTATTTCATCCAAGTGAGGCATTTAAAGCACAAGCCAATGTATCTGGCTTAGATGCTTACAACGCGCTTTGTGCAGAAGCCGAGGCGGATTACGAAGGTTTTTGGGCAAAATTAGCGCGCGAATTATTGGTTTGGCATAAACCTTTCACCAAAACACTCAACGAGTCACAAGCCCCATTCTACAAATGGTTTGAAGATGGCGAGTTGAATGTTTCAGCCAATTGCTTAGATAAACATTTAGCGACTATTCCTAATAAAACTGCCATTATTTTTGAGGCAGATAACGGCGATACAAAGACAGTCACCTACAAAGAGTTGTATCACCAAGTGTGCCAATTTGCTAACGGTTTAAAAACACTGAACTTGCCACTTGGTGCGCGCGTTATTATCTATTTGCCTATGGGTATTGAGGCGATAGTTGCCATGCAAGCCTGCGCGCGCTTAGGCTTAACGCACTCTGTAGTTTTTGGTGGCTTTTCGGCCAAAAGCTTGAATGAGCGCATGATTGATGCGGGTGCGGTGGTGATTATTACATCTGATGGTCAGTATCGTGGCGGCAAAACATTGCCATTAAAGGCAGCGGTGGATGAAGGTATTGCTCAAGCCAAAAGTGAACATGGCTGGGATGGCATTCAAAAAGTGGTTGTGCTGAAAAAAACAGGCCAAGACGTCGCATGGAACACAAGAGATATCTGGTGGACCGACTTAATTGCAGGTGAACCTGATACTTGCGAGCCTGTGATGGTGAATGCAGAGCATCCGCTATTTTTACTTTATACCAGCGGCTCAACAGGCAAACCAAAAGGCGTGCAACATAGTTCAGCTGGTTATTTGTTGCATACCATGAACACCATGCGCTGGACATTTGATGTAAAACCAAGCGATGTATATTGGTGTACGGCCGATGTGGGCTGGATCACTGGCCACAGCTATGTGACTTATGGCCCATTGGCGATGGGTGCAACACAAGTGGTGTTTGAGGGCATCCCAACTTACCCCAACGCTGGGCGCTTTTGGCAGATGATTGAAAAACACAAAGTATCCATTTTTTATACTGCGCCCACTGCCATTCGCTCACTTATTAAGTCTAGTGAAACTGACGCAAGCACACACCCAAAACAGTATAATTTAAGCAGCTTGCGTTTACTTGGTACAGTGGGAGAACCGATTAATCCAGAAGCTTGGATGTGGTATTTTGAGCAAGTCGGCGGTAGCCGCTGCCCAATTGCCGATACGTTTTGGCAAACCGAAACGGGCGGCCATGTCATCACACCGTTACCTGGTGTGCACGCCTTAACACCAGGCTCATGTACCATGCCGTTCCCGGGCATTGCCATTGATGTGGTAGACGAAACTGGCAAAGATTTACCGTGGGGCACGGGCGGCTTATTAGTGATTAAAAAGCCATGGCCGTCGATGATACGTAATATCTATAATGACCCAGAGCGCTTTAAAACCAGCTATTACCCAGCAGATTTAGGTGGCAAATTATATCTTGCAGGTGATGGCGCAGTGCGCGATGCCAGCACAGGCAACTTCACCATCATGGGCCGCATTGATGACGTGTTGAATGTATCTGGTCACCGCTTAGGTACAATGGAAATTGAATCAGCCTTGGTTTCAAATCATCTGGTAGCGGAAGCCGCAGTAGTCGGTAAACCGCATGATATCAAAGGCGAATCCATCGTTGCTTATGTCGTTTTAAAAGGCGCTAGACCTACTGGTGAAGACGCGAAAAAAATCGTCGAAAATTTGCGCAACTGGGTAGGTAAAGAAATCGGCCCTATCGCCAAGCCAGATGAAATTAGGTTTGGCGACAACTTGCCAAAAACACGTAGTGGCAAAATTATGCGTAGGCTATTACGTAGCTTGGCAAAAGGCGAAGAAATCACCAGTGACATTTCCACGCTGGATAACCCTGCAATTTTAGAGCAGTTGAAGGAAGTGGTGCGATAGGCAGTGGGAAGAGTTCCGATATAAGCGATCATTGTGACCGCAATTTATTTAACATCTGAAAAACATGCCAACAATTCTCATTAAATATCGAGATGGAAGTGGAGAAATAACCGAACGTAAAATTTCTGACTTACGTTTAGAAAACGAAACAACTCTTGATGCTTTTTGTCATCTACGAAATGCCCGCCGCCCATTCGTTATAAACCGCATCATTCATGCGATAAACCCCGATACAGGGGAGATACTAAATCCTTACCGTCTCGTCGATGCTGAGGAAATCGATACTTCTCAACAAACAATTGATGCTCTAACTTGGCATGCACTACCAGCAATCAAAGCACTTAAATTTTTCATAATGTCAACACGTGGTTTTAGAGAACGAGAGCAAAAATATTTCACGGAATTCGTGTTAGACATCTCCGACATAAACTCCTATTCAAACGAAGAGTTAGAGAGTTGGCTTCGCAAACTCTGGTGCGGAGATTTATACGCCTACAATGACGGGGAGACATCTGAGTACGCAGAAACTCTTCGTAGTATACCTAGTGAACTATTAGATAAATGCAGACAATACGCAATGTTTGTAGCGCAAGGAAGTGGACGAAAACCAATTGAGACCGCATGGCTTGAAAGAATTGAAAATGAATTTAGCCATAACCCAATTGTGAAAAAACATATTCGTCGCGAAATTGAATAAATGTAGCATATCTATTTACCCCCTTGCGACACGCCGAGTAGCGCAAACAAGACGGGGGATTTCGACGAGGACTGTTTGAGCTCCGCACAAGCCTTGATTTGTGAGGCTTGTAAGGGCGAGTTCCGCAGTCGCCCGATTTGTTGAGCAACGCAGGGTAGGCGAAGCCCGTGGTGCGGGGTGCCGTTTTCTTGGGTTACTTTCTTTTTAGGCAGTTAAAAGAAAGTGACTAGGTGTCGGGCTACCCCGACAAGGTTCAGCAAGTCACTGGATTCCGTGTCAAGCACGGAATGACAGAAAATATATGCCCTGCAGACCAATATCCATGCGGCTTACAGGCCGATTATTTTTAATAAAATAAAAAGGCACCTTTAAATTCAAAATGGATTCCCGCTTGTGCGGGAATGACGGGTTTGGAAGTATTTCGGGTAAAATGCGTCTTTCGAATTAATTCAAGATTAAATCTATCTCATGTCTCTGCAACAAGAAATCACCCGCCGCCGCACTTTCGCCATTATCTCGCACCCAGATGCGGGTAAAACCACCCTCACCGAAAAACTATTATGGTTTGGTGGTGCGATTCAAGTGGCGGGTGAGGTGCGTGGACGCAAAGCCGCGCGCCATGCCACATCGGATTGGATGGAGCTGGAAAAGCAACGTGGCATTTCGGTGACGTCTTCTGTCATGCAGTTTCCGTATCGCGAGCATATGATTAACTTGCTCGATACGCCTGGTCACGATGACTTTTCGGAAGATACTTACAGAACCCTAACAGCGGTAGACTCTGCTGTGATGGTGATTGACGCGGTGAATGGTGTTGAGGCGCAAACCATCAAGCTTCTGAATGTGTGTCGTATGCGCGACACGCCAATTATCACGTTTATTAACAAATTAGACCGTGAAAGCCGCCCTCCGATTGAGTTGCTGGACGAAATTGAAACCACCCTAGGTATGGAATGCGCACCCATGACTTGGCCAATTGGCATGGGCAAAGGCTTTCGTGGCGTATATAACTTGTATACAGATACTATTTCGTTTTTTGACCCACGTGCCGAAAAAGGCACATCAGAGACGATTAAAGGCCTTGATAATCCACGCCTAGACGAACTGCTTGGTCATGTGGCCGCAGACTTACGCGTGGACATTGAGCTTGTACGCGGTGCATCGCACAGTTTTGACGCAGCACGTTATTTAAGTGGTAAGCAAACGCCTGTGTATTTTGGTTCAGCTATTAATAACTTTGGTGTGCAAAGTTTGTTAGATGCCGTCGTCGATTTATCACCACCACCTTTAGCGCGTAAAACCGCCAACCGTGAAGTAAGCGCGGATGAAGCAAAATTCTCGGGCTTTGTGTTTAAAATTCAAGCCAATATGGATCCAAAACATCGCGACAGAATCGCCTTTTTGCGCGTATGTTCTGGCCGATTTGAGCGTGGCATGAAGATTAAACAAGTAGCTACTGGCAAAACAATCAGCGTCAACAATGCGATCACTTTTATGGCGCAAGACCGCACCACCATGGACGAAGCCTACTCTGGCGATATTATCGGCATCCCCAACCACGGTACCATTAAATTGGGTGATACCTTTTCAGAGTCAGAACCTCTTAAATTTATTGGTATTCCTTCTTTCGCACCCGAACACTTTAGACGCGCGCGCATCAAAAACCCGATGAAAATGAAACAGTTGCAAATTGGTCTAAGACAATTAGCAGAAGAAGGAGCAGCGCAGCTGTTTCGTCCTTTACTAAGCAATGATTTAATTTTAGGCGCAGTCGGCATGTTGCAGTTTGAGGTAGTGGCGCACAGGCTAGAGCACGAATATAGCGTCGATATGGTGTTTGAGCCTTACGATTGCTACACTGCGCGCTGGCTGCGTGGCTCTGACACTGATTTAAAAGCGATTGCCGACAAATATGGTTTTAACGTGGGGCTAGATGGCAACGATGAGTACGTTTACCTTGCTCCTAATCGCGTGAACCTACAAATGGCGCAAGAGCGTTACCCTGATATTGAATTTTTAGCGACGCGGGAAATTAGCTAGCTTTTCTCAATGACTAGGCTTTCTAAATTACGAGTCTTTTAAGATTTAATATTTATCAATAAACGCGGCAAGCGGCTTCAGTAGCTCACCATTGCCGCGCAAAGGCTTAGCCAGCTTAGCCACCATGTCAACATGACCATAGCTTGCAAACTCAACCACTTCTACTTGACCGTTGTTTTCTTTGATTTTTTTTGCCAAATTAATACTGTTACGCGGCCAAACGGTGGCATCTTTCATGCCCACTGCTAACAATAATGGTGGATTTTTACCATCCACAAAATTAATAGGCTGCGATTTCCATCGCTCAGCTTCTGGCCCAAATATCGTCTTTAATCTATCTGATTTTAGTGGTAAAAAATCATATGGACCCGCTAGGCCTATCACCCCTGCAAAATCCCTAGGCTGCAACGATTCAGCGGCTAAATATTTAGCGTTAATCGCCAACATCACCGCAATATGTGCGCCTGCCGAGTGACCCGCCAAGAACACCTTATTGGCATCACCATTATATTTTTTAATATTAGTTTTTACCCATTTGGCCGCGCTGACAGGGTCTGCCATCAACTCAGGAAACAGCACTTCAGGATATACACGGTAATCTGGAATAACAACAATATAGCCCTTGCTGACTAAAGCTTCAGCCGCAAACTTATAATCTACACGCTCGCCAGAATCCCAATTGCCACCGTAATAAAAAATAATAACTTTTTTTAGGGCGTCTAATTTTTGAACATCTAAAGTTTTAGGATTTTTAGGTATGTAAATATCTAATTTTTGACGGCTACTTTCCCCATACTCAACGGCAGAAACCAGTTCGTAGCCATTCTCTGGCACCAGCGAATTTAACATTTTTACTGGCGAGCAGGCACTGCTAAAACAAGCCATGACAGCCACTAAATATCGACTAAGCTTATTATTGATTAATTGCATCATGCCCAATAGTACGTGACAAATGACAATTTAGTTTCAAAAGCCAATTTCTAAAACCAAGTTGTAAACAGGCTAAGCTTCAAACGCTTCGCACAGTTGGCTGAGTAGCTGTCCAAAAATTGGCAGCACATCTTCTTTACTATGCGGGCTGTCATCATCGGTGCCAGCCACAACAAAGCTCACCGTGAGTTTGTCTACATTCTCTCTAAACTCTATCCAATGCTCGGCTTCTGCTTCGCCAATTAGCTTAAATTTATTAAAACCACTTTCTATAATTTCCATCAGCTCAGCATCTGGCAAACCCGCAAATAAAGTCTTAGCGATGGTAACTTGCGCCTTGGTGATATCTGGCGTGACTCCTTCTTTACTTAATGGCGCAGTAAAAAAAGCAAAGGTGAGTAAGGCATAAGCTTGGTACACACTCAGCATGTCAAAATTATTCTTATACTCATCTGCCGGCTGCCTATCCGCTACCTGAATGGCCTGAAAAGTGACATAACTGGCTAAATAATGCGCCGAATCTTCCACCTCGTATTCGGCTAAATTAGTGTTCGGCCGACTGCCATCTCCATCGTCAAAAGTTTCTGCCAAACACAAGGCATGTAACAAGTTGAGTCGTTTTGAGTAATCCATGCTATCCCTTTACTGGTTTCTTTATTTAATTAATTTCTGGCAAAGTTTCTAGCTGCTCGTGCAATTCTAGCCAGCGCATTTCAGCGTCATCAATCGCTGTTGTTAACTCTGCTTGACGCTTTAATAGTGCTTGCAGTTCAACTTTATTTTGTTGTTCGTATAAATCGGCCTCGCCCGCCCGCGCGTCTAAATTCACTTTCTCTGCTTGATATTTCTCTAAACTTTTTTCAAGCTGCTCGGTTTCTTTTAACAGCGGCCTACGCGCCAAAATACGTATTTGCCGTTCTTGCTTTTGTTGAACATACGAACCCTTAACCTCTACCTTGGAAGCCTCACTGGTATTGGCTTGCAGGGTATCGGTTTCGATAGGTCTGTTTTTTTGGCCATTTTTTTGAGTTGCTAACCATAACTTATAGTCGTCTAAATCGCCATCGAACGCTTCCACTTTGCCACCCGCCACCAGCACAAAATTATCGCAGCTAGCTTTTAATAAAGCCCTATCATGCGAAACCAAAATCACGCCACCCTGGTAATCTTGCAAAGCCAGCGTTAAAGCATGGCGCATTTCAAGGTCAAGATGGTTTGTGGGCTCATCTAGCAATAGTAAATTCGGACGCGTCCATATCAGCAAAGCCAAGGCTAAGCGAGACTTTTCGCCCCCAGAAAAATTTTCAATGCTGCTACGTGCCATATCACCTTTAAAATCAAAGCCTCCAAGATAGTTCAGGTGTTCTTGCTCACGCGTGTTAGGGTCTAGTCGTAGCATGTGTTGCAGAGGCGATTCGTGTAGCCGTAGTTGCTCTAATTGATGTTGGGCAAAATAGCCAATGTTTAAATCTTTGCCTTCAACGCGTTTGCCGCTTAAAGCTTTAAGCTCTTTAGCCAGCAATTTAATCAACGTGGATTTACCCGCGCCATTTTTACCCAGCAAACCAATGCGTTCACCTGGCCGTATCGCGAGTACTACTTTATTAAGTATCGCTTTTTCAGAATACCCAGCGTCCACATCATCCAACACCAACAA
Source organism: Methylophilaceae bacterium (assembly GCA_011391175.1). Lineage (GTDB taxonomy): Bacteria > Pseudomonadota > Gammaproteobacteria > Burkholderiales > Methylophilaceae > Methylotenera_A. The sequence goes on from JAABQZ010000009.1 coordinate 12,746, forward strand.
AGGATCTGGCGCCGCCAAGGGTGCTCTAAACTCAAAACTGAATTGCGAATCGACATGCGCAGCTGAAATCATTTCCATGCGTTCCAACGCTTTGATTCGGCTTTGCGCTTGGCGCGCCTTGGTGGCCTGCACCCTAAAACGGTCGATATAGCTATGTAAATGCGCAACTTTACGCTGCTGCTTTTCAAACATGGCTTGCTGCAACGCTAGCTTTTCGGCACGTTGCCGCTCGAAATCTGAGTAACCACCGCGATACAGCGTAATTGTCTGTTGTTCAATGTGCAGTACGTTATCAATCACCGCATCCAAAAAATCGCGGTCATGCGAAATCATTAATAAAGTACCGCGGTACTCGCGCAACCAGCCTTCTAGCCAAATGACTGCGTCTAAATCTAAATGGTTAGTTGGCTCATCTAGCAGTAATAAATCTGAGCGGCACATCAGCGCACGTGCCAAATTAAGCCGCACACGCCAACCGCCAGAGAAATCACTAACTGGCCGCGCTAAATCAGCTTGGCTAAAACCCAAGCCATCTAACAAGGCGGAGGCGCGCGCCTTTGCGCTATAGCCTTCTATGTCGCTTAAACGGTGATGTAGCTCGGCAATTTTTTCACCTTCGTGGTTGGCTTCAGCTGCCATTAAGGCATTTTCTACTTGACGCAGCTCTTCATCGCCATCCAAGGTAAATTCAAGCGCAGGTAAACCCAAACTGGGTGTTTCTTGTGCCACATGCGCAATGACCCAACTCGGCGGGATTTCTAAATCACCTTTTTCTGGTTGCAACTCACCGCGCAACAAGGCAAATAGCGATGATTTACCCGCGCCATTAGCGCCAATCAAACCTACTTTATGACCAGGATGTAACTGAAAAGTAGCTGCGTGCAGCAGCACTTTGATGCCGCGCGTGAGACTTAAATTTTTAAATTGAATCAACGAATATCCGAACTTTATACTGGCTTGTCAGCCAAATTGGCTAAAAGGCGTTATTTTAATGCAATACAGCTTAATTTCTTATTAAATGTTTACGTTTTATTAACAAGTTATTCAAGCAAATTAAAGTAAAATAAACATCAAGTTAACGCAACTATTTTAAAATCATATTTAAAGTCCTTTTCACCAAACTCAACTTCAATGTCATCCATAAAAAAAATATCCCGCTGGGTTTTATATGCAGTGTTTACATTGTTACTTGTATTAGCGCTGATAGCACTGGTGATTCGTTTTATTATTTTCCCCAATATCGATAGTTACAAAGATTACATCGCTGCACATGCCAGCAAAACTGCGGGGCAAAAAATCACCATTGGTGATATTGAAACGGGATGGGAAGGTGTATCACCGCACTTTATACTTAAAAATATTGATGTGTTTGACGCAGAAAACCGACCCGCATTGCACCTAAACGATGTATCCGCTAGCATTTCGTGGTTAAGCGTGCCATTACTACAGGTGCGGCTATATAAACTTGTTATCGAAAATCCTGAGCTGACCATACGCCGCAACGCTGATGGCAGTATTTACTTAGCTGGAATGAGCTTGGCCGGAGAAAGTAAGCCCGACCTCCCCAATTGGTTGCTGAGCCAGTCTAAAATTCGCATTAAAAATGCGCAAATCATCTGGCTGGATGATTTACGTCAAGCACCACCATTAGCGCTAAAACAACTTGATTTAACACTGAACAACCCAGCACTTAACAACGCTTTTGCAAAGCACCAATTTGAAATTTCTGCTGTTCCATCGGTTGGCTCCAGTCAAGCCATTCATGCCAATGGTAGCTTTGTAGGCGGTGATGTCAGCAAAATGAATGATTGGCATGGCAGGCTGACCGTACAGCTTAAACAAGCTGATTTAAGTGTGTGGCGACCTTGGGTCGATTATCCTGTCAACATGAAAACGGGTATGGGTAACGCTAATATTACGATGGATTTTGACGATGCGAAAATTGAAAAAGTGAGCGCACAAACTGCTTTAACCAATCTAACAATCGTGCTAGATGAGGAAACTACCCCATTTATCGCAAAGCAGCTAAGCGGCAGTATTGACTGGAGCAACATTAACAATACGCAAACCTTTAGCGCAAAAAATATCAAGCTCATCAGCAACTCCGGCTTAAATATTAACAACGGCACTGGCGCGCTTAGTAGCAGTACTAAAAATGGTAAAGATTGGCTAAAAGCCAACCTCAAACTGGATCGGTTTGATTTAGCCGCTATCAAACAGCTTGCACCTTACTTTAAGCTACCAGCTAACTTCATGCTCGATTTAAATGCCTTTTCACCCGTAGGTGAGCTGCAAGGCTTGCAATTGGGCTTTGAGGGTGAGCCCAACAAGCTGGAGGCTTATAAAATTAGTGCCAACTTTAAAAAATTGGGCCTGAGTGCGCACAATAAAATTCCTGGTTTTAGCAATTTAAGCGGCAAAATTGTTGCCGATGAAGATGGTGGTGAAATCACCCTAGACACACAAAAAGCCATGCTGGATTTGAAGGACATTTTACGTTGGCCAATTCCTGCAGATAAATTAAATGGCATTGTGACTTGGCGCATAACTGGTGAAAAGGCCAAAATTAACGCGGAAGAAATTTACATCACCAGTCCGCATATTACTGGCACAGTAAACGCCACTTACGACAAAAATAATATAAAAGGTGGCTACTTAAACCTCAATGGGAAATTTGATAAAGGCAATGCCAAATACGCGTTGTTTTATTATCCTATTATGCTGAGCAAGCCCACTTTGCAATGGCTAGACACTTCTATATTGGCGGGTCGCGCAGAAGATGTGAATCTGACCGTTAAAGGTAATTTGGCAGACTTTCCTTATGTCAATAGCAAAAACCAGCTAGACCAAAAACTTGGGCTGTTTAGAGTCACGGCTAAAATCAGCGATGCACTACTTGAGTACGGCACTGGCTGGCCAGTCATCGAAGGCTTAGGGCTGGATATGCTATTTGAAGGTAAGCGCATGGAGTTAAACGCCAATAAAGGCCGTATCTTTGGCAACAATATCATCAAAAGCAAAACCGAAATTGCACAATTAGATTCGGATTGGCCAATATTGCACATCGTAAGTGAAGTGGAAGGACCGGTGGCCGAGGGCGTCAAATTTGTTAATGAAAGCCCGGTTAAATTGGTGACGCAAGGCTTCACTGATGACTTAAAAACAGCAGGTTACGGCAAACTAAACTTAGAACTCAACATTCCTATGGAGGATTTAGATGCTGCCAAGTACAAAGGTGTATACAAAATTAGCAACGGCAGTATTTTTGCAAAGTTAAATATTGGCTTAATAGAACTTGCAAAACTCAATGGCATCCTCAGCTTCACCGAAAACAGCTTAACTGCACAAAACGTGACTACCGAAATTTTGGGTGGCCCAGCGCAATTTAGCCTTAAAACCGGTGCAGATAAAATCATACGTGTGTCTGCCAATGGCAAATTGAATGACGCTGGCATAAAAAAACTTACTGTAAATACATTAGTAAACCGTATGCAAGGCAGCGCCGATTGGACTGGTGAATTCACCATTAAAAAACCGTTGCTAGATGCAAAAATACAGTCTAATTTAGTTGGCATGGCGATAGACCTGCCGCCGCCATTTAACAAACCTGCTAGCCAAAGTGTGCTATTTACGTTGGATAAAAAGCAGCAAAGCCCTAGCTACGATAGCATTAATATTGCTTATGGCAATATGATTTCTGCAAAACTATTGCGGACTGAGCAGGCGGGTCAGCTAGTGATAGAGCGTGGCGACATTGGTGTCAATATGCCTGCAGAAATATCAAGTCAAATCGGTTTATCAGTGCATGGCAAACTAGATTATGTCAATGCAGACGATTGGTTGGCATTATTTAACCAAGCACCCAAAAACACCGACACAACCCCGCTAAAAATCAACAAAGCCAATGTAGCGATACAAAAATTCGATGTTTTTGGTCGCAGTTTAAATGCGCTTAAGGTGACTGCGCAACCCAATAATACTGGCCTAAAAATGGCGATTGAAAGCCAAGAAATCACAGGTGATGCCGAGTGGCAAGCTGTCAGCAACCAGCATACTAGCGGCAAAATTATTGCGCGACTGAAAAATCTAACCATTCCCGACAATACTGAAAATAAAGCCAAAGAAGCTAAAACTGAAGCCTCTAAAAGCGATATTCGTAAATTAGCCAACGGCTACCCAGCACTCGATGTGACTGCCGATAATTTTCAGCTAGGCAATAAAAAGCTGGGGAACCTAACCTTAAATGCTTTTGAAAATAACGATGATTGGGTAATACAAAAGCTCAACATCAGCAACCCAGACAGCACCTTAGTTGCTGATGGCACTTGGCAAAATTGGACGCGAAACCCTAACACCAGTCTAAATTTTGTGCTTAAAGCAGACAGTATTGGCAAGGCCTTAAAACGCTTTGGCCAGCCCGATGCGGTAAGGGGCGGCATTGCTGAAATTTCAGGCCAACTTAAATGGGCGGGAAGTCCACATGAGTTTGATACTACAAGCTTAAGTGGCAACTTCAAGCTAGAAGCCAGCAAAGGTCAAATTTTAAAAGTACAGCCTGGTGTTGGCCGCTTGTTTGGCTTGCTCAGTTTACAAAGCTTACCGCGTCGTTTAAGTTTAGATTTTAGAGATTTGTTCAACGATGGCTTTGCCTTTGATAAAATTAGTGCCAACGCAAAAATTGACAATGGTGTTTTGCGTAGCGACGACTTTTTTATGACCGGGCCAGCGGCGGAAGCCAAAATCAAGGGAGAAACTAATCTCAAAACCGAGACCCAAAATTTGAGGGTACAAGTCATTCCGCATGTAAGTGACAGCCTCTCACTGGCGGCACTAGCTGGCGGTCCCATTGTTGGCGCTGCGGCATTTGTTGCGCAAAAGATACTAAAAGACCCTTTTAACAAAATTGCCTCAAGCGAGTATGTGATTACTGGTACTTGGGATAATCCGAAAGAGATAGAATCTGAAAAAGATAAGGCGAATAAACCCAGCAACACCTCACCCTTAACGCCATAAACTAATAAAAATTAACATAAAAATTAAGAGAGTTAGCATGCCAATTACATCACGCAGCAAACAGACCAAACCTACGCAAACTGCAGCTGGCACCTTTAAAGTAGCTGGCATACAGATGGCCTCTAGCCCCCAAGTGTCTTCAAATCTGACTGAGACTGAGCGCCTAATCGCCATCGCCGCACAGCAGGGTGCAAAAATTGTTGTGCTGCCAGAGTATTTTTGCATCATGGGCTTGAAAGACATCGATAAAGTGCAAGTACGCGAAAAGCCAAATGATGGCCCAATTCAAAGCTTTCTTTCCAAAATGGCGCGCGATTACGAAATTTGGCTGATAGGTGGCACCATTCCCTTGGTCAGCAATTATCCGAACAAAGTGCGCAATAGCTGCTTAGTGTATAACGATAAAGGTGAACAAGTCGCACGTTACGACAAAATTCATTTATTTGGGCTGGATTTAGGTACCGAGCATTATCATGAAGAAACCACTATCGAAGCAGGCAATCAAGTCATTTCGGTGGATACTCCTTACGGCAAAATTGGGCTATCCATTTGTTACGATTTACGCTTTCCCGAGCTGTATCGCGCGATGGGAGAAGTAGATATGATTGTGATTCCCTCCGCCTTTACCGAAACCACAGGCAAAGCGCACTGGGAAAGCCTGATCCGCGCTCGCGCTATCGAAAATTTATGCTACGTGATTGCACCCGCGCAGGGTGGCTACCATTTATCGGGCCGCGAAACGCATGGCAACAGTATGATTGTAGACCCGTGGGGCGTTATACTAGACCGTCTGCCGCGCGGCTCTGGCATTGTGATTGCATCAATTAATCGAGATTATCAAGCCAGCTTACGCAACAGCCTGCCAGCGCTTAAACACCGCACCATTAAAGCAATTTAAGCTCTTAATTCAAGAATATACTTAGCGCATTTTATTACTGCGCTGGTATAGTAAAATTCATTTATGTCACCATATGTATATTATGAAAATTGAACAGCCAAACTTAACTAACGCAAACCACTTTGAGACTGCGCATGATGTTTTGCTTAAGCCTGCAGGCCTTACTGCAAGCGCGTTGCAGGGCATCCTTGGCAATATCATGTCACACCAAGTAGATTATGCTGATTTATACTTTCAATATAGCCGCAGTGAATCTTGGGGGCTAGAAGAAGGTCAGGTTAAATCGGGCAATTTCAGCATTGACCAAGGCGTAGGCGTACGCGCAGTCAGTGGCGAAAAAACCGCTTTTGCCTATTCTGATGACATTAACATGCCCGCCTTACAAGCTGCTTCAAATGCCACAAAATCGATTGCTGCTTTAGGTTTAGAACAAACAGGTAAGAGTGTTATTACCAAGCAGAACCATCAGCTTTATTTGCCACAAGACCCAATTGCTAGTTTAAGTGCCGATGCAAAAGTAAAACTACTTGAACGCTTAGAGCAATTTGCCAAACAAATAGACCCTCGAGTCACACAAGTCATGGCCAGCATTGCAGGTGAGTATGAAGTGATTATGGTGGCGCGTAGCGACGGCGTGATGGCGGCCGATGTGCGGCCATTGGTACGCATTTCAATACAAGTACATGCCGAAAAAAATGGTCGCCGCGAACAAGGTTCAAGCGGTGGTGGTGGGCGTTTTGATTACAGCTACTTTACCGATGAAATCTTACTCGAATATGCACAAAAAGCCGTGCATCAAGCATTGGTAAATTTAGATGCGCGCCCTGCCCCCGCTGGTAGCATGACGGTCGTATTAGGCGCAGGTTGGCCAGGTATTTTATTGCACGAAGCGATTGGCCACGGCCTAGAAGGCGATTTCAACCGCAAAGGCAGTAGCGCATTTGCCAATATGATGGGCAAACGAGTCGCAGCCAAAGGCATTACCATTGTGGATGACGGGACTATTACAGATAGAAGAGGCTCGCTCACCATGGACGATGAAGGCAACCAAACCAACAAAACGGTGTTGATTGAAGATGGTATTTTGCGTGGCTATATTCAAGATAGCTTAAATGCACGCTTGATGAATATGCCACTGACAGGCAATGCTCGCCGTGAAAGTTACGCGCACATCCCGATGCCGCGCATGACCAATACTTATATGCACAATGGCGACAAAGACCCGGCTGAGATTATTAAATCAGTCAAAAAGGGCTTATATGCCGCCAACTTTGGTGGTGGGCAAGTGGACATCACCAGCGGCAAGTTTGTATTCAGTGCCGCTGAAGCTTATATGATTGAAGATGGCAAGATTACCTACCCGGTTAAAGGTGCAACCCTCATCGGCAACGGCCCAGATGTGTTAACGCGAGTGTCGATGATCGGCAACGATATGCAACTTGATTCAGGCGTTGGTACTTGCGGAAAAGAAGGTCAAAGCGTGCCCGTCGGTGTAGGTCAGCCTACCCTTAAAATTGATGGTTTAACGGTGGGTGGTACAGCTTCCTAGTGCATTTTAAGGCTGATTTTACGCAATAAAAAAGGGTGCAAATTGCACCCTTTTAATATCAATTCAAAAAACTACTTCAACACACGGTTGCGGTACTCGCCTGTGCGCGTATCAATCTCAATTCTGTCACCTTGTGCAACGAACAAAGGCACTGGAATTTCAAACCCTGAAGCTAATTTTGCTGGCTTCATCACTTTACCTGAGGTATCACCCTTCACTGCTGGTTCTGTATAGCTTACTTCGCGTACGACCGTGGTTGGCAACTCAACAGAAATTGCTTTGCCATCGTAAAACCGAATATCAACGGGCATACCGTCTTCTAAAAATGGTAGTGCATCTTCCATAAATTCAGCATCTACATCATATTGATTGTATTCTGAATCCATAAATACATAAGTTGGATCAGAGAAATATGAGTATGTTGCTTCTTTTTTCTCTAGCACAATCACATCAAATTTGTCGCCAGCGCCGTAGATTGTTTCGCTTGGCGCTTCAGTCAGTAAATTTTTAAACTTCATTTTTACCACGGCAGTGCTACGGCCAGATTTGTTGTACTCGGCTTTCACCACGACGAGTGGTGTTCCATCGACCATAATCACATTACCTGCGCGGAGTTCTTGTGCTGTTTTCATCGCTAAAATCTTTAATAATTTGTGAAGTGCGCATTATACGCGAGTTAAAGTTTATTGCAAAAAATCACCAACTTAGCCGCTAAATCGTGCTGGCTAGCGAGTTGTTTGGACCGCGCTTGCGTGTAGCTTTTAATCGCGGCTAAATGCTGCAAGTATTCAGTAAAAGCATCTTTTGGAAGCTGCCCTGTAGACCAATATTCATGCGCCTTACAGGGCAGATATTTTTTATCGTAGTTAGCATAAAATAAATCCAAGAACGCGTTTAGCTTAACCATGTGCGCGTTTTCATCTTGAATATATGGCTGCCAAATAAATGGCTTAGCCGCCCAAATCGCGCGTATCCAGCTATCTTCGCCGCGTACAAAATTGAGGTCACAGGCAGCTAATAAATTGTCGTAATCGGCTTGGCTTAAAAATGGTAGCACATGCAAGGTTAAGTTTTGCTGCACAAGCGTTTGCCCAACATGGATTGATTCTTGGCCAAAAAAACGTGCAACTTGGGCAAAAATATTACTATCGGAGATATAGCAATGAATAGGCTGCACTGACTGAGCCATGACATTAAGTAGTTGTTGCACAGGCGCAAATGGATAGCAAAATAATGATACTTTTAAACAAGAATGATTGGCTAATCGCAAGCTTTCCCAAAAATCGTCTTGCAAGCGCACATTGTCAGCAAGCAATTGATTTTTATGGAATATATCAGGTGTTCGGATAAGCCCCCCGGTCTTTTCTGTGAAGCCAGGGAAGTAAAAATGACGAATCAAGCCATCAGGCTTTGGTGAAGGTTTCGCATGAAAATCGTCCACCCAAGCTTCTGCCGACAAGTATTCTAAATTCACCCATTTGCTTCGCTGTTGTGCCATGCTGTCTAAATAAGCATTAGGTAGACCGCAGGCAAATGCCTCAATCACAACGCTTGCGGCTTGTGAAAAATCAGGTCCGCCTTCGTTATCCGCGCCACTCCATTTAAAGATGACAATACCATCCACAACCTGCTGATTTAAATTGATATTTAAACTGGGAATAATTTTTTGTGCACTGTCTAAATCATCTACCCATAGCCTAATTTGTAAACCATGCTCATGATGTAACTGCTGCGCCAAACGCCAACAGATACCAATATCGCCAAAATTATCGACAACTTTGCAGAAAATATCCCAATTTTTTCTGACCATCATAACAAATCAATACCAAAAATTTTTAGCAGGCTAGCGTAAACATAAAAAACTGCCAAAGTAAAAGCAATACAAGTTGCTAAAGTTAGCCAGAAACCGAGTTTTGGCAGCAAGTATGGAAATAGTAAAAACATTGGCAACGTAGGAATGACATACCAAAACGTGTAATAAGCATGATTGGCGATTTTAGCAACTGACTGGCTCTCAATATGAAGCCAGATTAATGCTAGCACTGTGATTAAGGGTAAAGCAGCAATCAAACCACCTAATTTATCATTGGCTTTTGCTAGCTCAGAAACCAGGACGACCACCGCAGCAGTGATTAAATACTTGATGATGATATACGTCATATCTTTCCTTGCTTAATTATGGATATAAACAAAAGCGGCCTAACCGCGAACTATTTTATAGCTTAATGGTTAGGCCGCAAGCAAAACAAACTAAACGATCAAAGGCGCAATAAACGCGAAGAAAGCGCCAACCGCAAAAATAGCGACGGATAGCCAATAAATCTGCAAGGCGTTTTTTCGGGTTTTAGTGCAAACTGCCGCCAATGCTGCATCCGCAGGGCAAGGCGCGTTACGCGCCTGCCACTGTAGGTAACCAGCAATAGCCAACATTGCACCTGCCAGACCAAACACCAGTGCTTTATGCTCGCTTATCCAAATTAATTGTGGAAAATTTCCCACTAAAGCTGTTAAGGTGGCTGCTGAACCTATTGCCACTAAAGTGGCTGGCAAGGCGCAACAAATCAGCGTTGAGCCACTGGTGAATAGCGACAAAATATTGGCTTTTCGCGCGGTTTTCACTGCGCTTAAATCAAAGTCCGCAGTTTTCATCGCGCTCAAATCAGCATCAATCACATTCATTTTTTCGCCCCTACTTTCGTTTCTAACTCAGCTTTAATGTGTGCTACTGGGTGTTCGCTTATCTCAATTGAAGTCACGTCATAACCCGCATCTTTAATTAAATCTTTTACTGTGTCATTTGATAACGTTTGGCCATCTTTCAACTCAACCGCCACAATACGCTGTTTTAAATTCACGTAAACATCTTTAGTTTGATTTAAAGCACGCATTTTTTTCTCAATGCCCTGCGCGCAGAATGCGCACACCATGCCGTTCACATTGGCTTTGATGGTTTGAGCGGCAAAGGCCACATTACCTAACCATGCTGATATTACAATAGTCGTTAATAGTAATTTTTTCATTTTCAATCTCCTAAAATATATACATAAAGTTGAATCTCGGCTCGTGAAAATTATTCACGCCCGCTTCAACAAAGAAGCTTTTGTTTATTAAACGCAACATTGGCGTGACTTCAATTTTTTCCGATAAGCCATTCATATTGCGCGCTTCTAAAATCAACCAAGGCTGCGTACTTTCATAATCAGTCTCATAAAATGAAAAGCCCACACGTACTGAGGTGTAATCGTGATTAATACCTGAGGCGCGATAAAGTCGATGTGCGGCCAGAAAATAAATGCGCGTAGTTTCATAATCAAACTGCACGCCTGGCGTATAGACAAATTTGCTAAACTTATCATCTTTGCCAACACGCTCATCTTCACCCTGTAGCGCACCTATCCCGCCCTGAAACCATAAGTTAGCTTGCGCATGCGGTGCGTTCCAGCGTTTAAGTAAGCGCGTATAAGTCACTTCTTCTAAAGTACGTGATTTGGCTTTGTCGTCTGCACGCATATAGGTTGCACTGACCCCAAACGCATCACGCGGGGTGATGGCATAGTTAACGAATGATTCGCGCCAATTGTTATTGAAATCGCCCATGGCCATAAATGACTCATCAAAACCCATAGGGCCTGCGGTTGCAGGTTGGCTTAGCAGCATTGCCAGCCATGGTAGTATTAGGCGCAATACCACTTTAAAACGACTGTAAATCATGGTGTTTCCTTTATCTAAACGTTTGATTAACTATTGAATAGCCATCAAACCAAATAAACACGCCCTAAAATTTGGGCGAAATTAGGCTGTTAGATAAAAGCGATGGGTGGACGTTGTAGGTTGGGCTGGGTGATTGAAACGTAAGGTTGACTATTAAAACTAAATAACTGGGCTAAATTTAACGCAAAGCTAGATTGTATAACTACTGGGACTGCTGTCATTGCACATATATTGGCACAATTGGCTTTACAGGGCGACTCTTGACCATCGCTGTGCATTGTTTCGTGTGAGTTTGCTTGGCCTACGCTGGTAATATTAGTCATAGGCTGATGACAAGGCATCGCATTAAGCGATTGGTTTGCTGCTTGCGATTGCATTAGGCTGTTGCATACCAACATGTTGGCGGTCGCCAACGCATGCAATGGCATTATCAGCAATAGCAAACAAGCAAAAAAATGTGAAAAGCGCTTCAACATGAAAGCTAGGATAATTGAATTGTCAGTTAAGTTCAACTTGCCGTATTTTCAGCGAGTGAATAACGAATGTCCACCACCTCAAACTGCTCTTCGCCTTTGGGCGTAATCACTTTTACTGCATCACCAATGGCCTTGCCCAGCATGGCTTTGGCCAGCGGTGACACCCAGGAAATATAGCCCTTGTTTGGCTCAAGTTCATCTTTGCCAACGATACGATAAGTGACTTCAGTGTCGTCTGCCAAATTAAACAAGGTGACCCACGCGCCAAAAAAAATCTTCTCCAAGTGCTGCTGTAAGCTTGAGTCGACAATTTCCGCCAAATCCATACGCTTCATTAAATGCCTGCAACGGCTATCGATTTGACGCAAGCGGCGCTTACCGTAAATATAATCCCCATTCTCGCTGCGATCACCGTTGCTTGCCGCCCAAGACACTGTGCGCACAACATCAGGGCGCTCTACTTTATAAAGCTGATGAAACTCTGCCTGCAGCGCAGCAAAACCCTGCGGGGTGATGTAATTTTTTTCATCATTGATTGCCAAAGCACCAACCATACTTACTGCAACTCATCTTTTTGTATCATCTCAATTTTTGGATTATCAAGTAGTTGTACATCTTGTATATAGAAGCCAGTTTCACCAAAACAAGTGGTTGGAACACCAACATGCTCTTCATAGATTAAACGTACGCGCTTTCCCACCGTTTCATTGATTCGCTTGGCAACTGCAGCATCTCTCACTGTAAAAAAGAATTTTTCTGCTTGCGTGCCAGGCATTGAAACTAGGACTAACTCACCTTCATAGGTTTTGCAAACAAAGCCTTTTTGCGAAAGTTTTTGCACATAACCTGCCCGCTCGCCATTGGAATATACCCAGGTGAGTGCCGCCCATGTATAAAGGGCAAACAACGCAATTGGCACCAACAAAAGCCAAAGTGAATATTTGAGTATTTTTGCAATTTTTGCCAGCATCCCGCTTCTCCGTATTGTTGTTGCCTACTAATTTTGCCTGTTAAATTTTTTACACGAGCAATATTATCTAAACCGCCATTATCCAATAGAATGATGCAATGTTAAACACATTGATTTTATGCCCTTCAGCGCGACTGGTGCGCAGCATTAAAAACGACATCGCCCGCCAGCATATCAATGCGGGTCAAACACAGTGGCAAAGCCCTAATGTGATGACTTTGGCACAATGGCTAGATGGTATCACCGAGCAAAATTTGCTGGCAGGCAAACTAACAGCGCCACCAATGCGACTAAGCCCACTCAACGAGCAAATACTTTGGCAGCAAGTGATTAGACAATCACTGCAAAAATTGGATTTTGACGCGCTGTTTGATGTAGCTGGACTGGCCAGTGCTGCCATTGAAGCCAATCATTACATGGTTGCGTGGCGCTTGCATGTGCCGCGCGAGCATATGGCCGAAGAAGCGCGTCAGTTTGTACAATGGCAGCATGCGTTTCAGCAACGCTGTAAACAACTGAATGTGCTAGAAAGTGTGCGTTATATCGACTTTCAACTTGACGTCATTAAAACAGACGCTCTGCAAGCTAATATCCATGAGGCTTGTAGCCTTGCTAATATTTCTCGTGTTGAATTTTGTGGATTTGACCAAACTGCACCACAAGAGCAGCGCCTGCGTGAAATTCTGAGAACCAAACATATAGAAGTGGCAGAATATGCTGGCACCAATCTTCAAGCTGCACATACGCAGCATATCAGCTTAGAACACCAAGAGGCCGAATGCCGTGCAGTGGTGGCTTGGGCTGTACAAAAGTTAACAGAAAACCCAAACGCAAAACTGGCTATCGTCTCACCAAAATTAAGTGAAATACGCAACCAGCTGGCTGACCTGCTGGATGACGTATTTTATCCCACCAGTCTTAATTCTAAGCACCTAGATACGCCGCGCAACTATAACTTCTCGCTTGGCACGCCGCTTAGTCAGCAGCCGATGATTCAAGCTGCACTTAATTTGCTGCGCTTATTTAGCAATTATGAGTTGGCACAAGCTGATGTTTCGGCAGTTTTATTATCGCCATTTTGGTCTGCTAGCCAACAAGAGGCAGATGCACGCGCGCAGCTAGATGCCAAAATGCGCGAGCAGTTGCCGATGCAATTTAAGTTGACGCAGCTGATAGATTTTGCAAGTTTTCATCTAGCAAAAGGCTTGAACATTCCAAACTTATTAGCGCACATAAAAGCGGTCGATAATTTATCAAGCAATAGAAACTCCAGTGCATCACAGTGGGCACAAACGCTGGCAGATATGTTAAGCGCGCTACATTGGCCAGGCGAGCGCGTACTGACCAGCCTAGAATACCAAGCCAGTAATGCTTGGCAAAAAGCACTTAACCAGCTTAAACAACTTGATATGCTGGGCAACAGTCTGTATCAGGCAGAAGCGGTAAAAATCTTGAGACAAATCTGCACAGACCAAGTGTTTCAAGCCGAAACCTCACAAGAAGCTTCAATCCAAATTTTAGGTATTATGGAGGCGTTAAGCGCACCAGTGGATGCCATGTGGTGTATGAATATGAACGACCACATCTGGCCACCACCAGCGCGCCCTAACCCGCTGTTGCCCGCATTTCTTCAGCGCGCGGCCAAATTACCTAATGCCGACAACAGTGTGCAGGCAGTCTTTGCCGAAAATATACAACAGCGGCTATCTCATTCAGCCGAGCATATTATTTTTTCCAGCAGTAAAACTGAGGGGAATAGCCAACTAAGAGCATCGCCATTGATGAGAGATATTCCATTACTGGAAAATACCTATCTAGCCGAAACCTTGGCAGAAACCTTAAGCCAATCTGGTAACCAAGAATTGCAATGGATGAATGACCATACCGCACCCAAAGCACAAGCGGGTGAGCATGTAGCAGGAGGCACCAGCCTATTCCGCGCGCAAGCCATTTGCCCAGCTTGGGCATTTTACCAATTCAGGCTAGGCGCCAAAGCACTTAAAACGCCGAGTAACGGCCTAGACAGCATGACACGCGGCATTCTGGTGCATGGCGTACTGGCTGCGTTCTGGCAACAGCGCCATTTTACAGACTTGTGCGATATGTCAGATGACCACTTAACGCAGGCTTTAAACGCAGCGATTCAAGTAGCGTTAGACGAAGTGTCGAAACAGCAAAAAATGCTTTCAGCCAGTTCATTAGAATTAGAGCGTGAGCGATTGCTTAAACTTGTGGGCGATTGGCTGCGCTTTGAAATTGAATATTGGAAAAGTGCTCGTGATGAAACGTTTGAAATCGTCGCTTGTGAAGCCGAGAAAAAAGTACTAATTGGCGGCATTGAAGTCAGGCTAAAAATTGATCGCATTCACCAACTTGAAAGCGGCGGCATTGAATTTGTAGACTATAAGACAGGCCAGAAACCCGATATGAAAAGTTGGGGCGAGACACGAATTATCGAGCCTCAATTACCTATTTATGCAGCTTTTTATGACACAGATAGCCATGTTATTGGTGTGCAATTTGGCATGGTAAAAACTGCTGAGCATACCTTTTCAGGTGTCTTAGACATTGATTTTGATGTCGACACAGATAAGCGCAAACCTAAATTCATTCAACAATTTTCTAGCTGGCAACATTTGTTACAGCACTGGCGTGCAAGTATTGAAGCCATTGCGGAGGAAATAAAAGCGGGCGAAGCAACGGTGAAGTTTGAGGATGATAAAAATTTGGCCTATTGTGAAGTAGTACCGCTGTTGCGCCTACCCGAACGGCAATTGCAGTTTGAACGCTCTAAAGGTGAACAAGTGTGAGTACGCAAGGTTTTACTGATGCGCGCTTGATGAATGAGAACGCAATTAAAGACGCTTTGATTGAGGATGAGGCCAACCGCGAACGCGCGCTAGAGCTGACCTCTTTTATTGTAGAAGCGCCAGCAGGCGCAGGTAAAACTGAGTTACTAACCCAGCGTTACTTAAAACTGCTGCAAACAGTCAATGCGCCAGAGGAAATCATCGCTATTACCTTTACCAACAAAGCGGCGGCTGAAATGCGCTTGCGCATTTTAGATAGCCTGATTGCAGCCTCGAACCAAACACCGTCATCGCAACCACATAAGCAAATTACTTATGATTTAAGCCAAGCAGCCTTGCGACAAGCGCAAACGCACAACTGGCAACTAATTGAAAACCCTTCGCGCTTGCGTATTTTTACCATCGACAGCCTGTGCGCACACTTGGCGCGGCAAATGCCGCTACTCAGCCGATTTGGCGCGCAACCCAGGGTGGCGGATGATGCCAGTATTTTATATACGCAAGCAGCAGAACAAACACTGGCTTTACTTGAGCACAATGTGCATGGTGAGATTGTTAAAACTGCACTGCGATATGTAGAGAATAATGCAGCACAACTGACGGGCTTACTCATCAATATGCTGCAAAAGCGTGA
This sequence comes from Methylophilaceae bacterium, assembly GCA_011391175.1. Classification (GTDB taxonomy): domain Bacteria; phylum Pseudomonadota; class Gammaproteobacteria; order Burkholderiales; family Methylophilaceae; genus Methylotenera_A. The sequence goes on from JAABQZ010000009.1 coordinate 28,807, forward strand.
CCAGTGGCTAACTTATGCGCAAAACCATACCGACTATGCTGTTGATGCAGCACAATTACAAAACACGCTCAATCGCTTAATTACTGCAAGCATGGCTGAAGCGGCTAATGCGCTACCTGCTTTGCTACAACAAGCACTTATGCCAGTTGCACGCTTTGCATCTGGTCAGCAACCTGCAAGCCTGAATATTGATGTGCTGTTAGATTGGCAAACCACTCTAACAGCACATCCAAGTGACTTACCGCAATGGCGCGCCGTGACTGATTTAATGCTGACAGCCTCTGGCGAACCGCGCAAAGAAACTGGCTTGAATGTGAAGTTTGGTTTCCCCGCCACTGATGAAGGTCGCGCCCATAAAAAAACTTTGGCAGAAATTATTGCTGCGGTGAATAATCCCCCTGCCCTGCACGCGATATGCAGCTTGCCATTCAGCACAGGCAATAGCAATGATTGGCAGATGATTGCTGCTTTATCAAAACTGCTCAATTTGGCGGTAGCGCAGCTATGGCTGGTGTTTCAAAGTGCTGGGGAGGTAGATTTTGTTGAAATTTCCCAGCGCGCTTCACAGGCGTTGGGTCCAGAAACGGATGAGCCTACTGATTTGGCACTGAAGCTGGATTACCAAATTCAGCATTTACTGGTAGATGAGTTTCAAGACACCAGCCCCAGCCAAATCAAGTTATTAGAACAATTAACGCGTGGCTGGCAAACGGGCGATGCCCACAGCTCTTCTACCAGCGGTGATGACCGCACCTCTATTCCCAGCGGCGATGGCCGCACGCTATTCTGCGTGGGTGACCCCATGCAATCAATTTATCGCTTTCGCAAAGCCAACGTAAGCTTGTTTTTAAATACTGCCACGCGCGGCATTGGCGATATTCGCCTGCAACGCTTGCAGCTATATCGTAATAATCGCGCTACGCCGCAAATTGTAGGTTGGATTAACCAAACGTTTGCGCCGCTGTTTTCTGAATTTGACGAAGAAACCCAAGGTGCAGTGAAATATCGCGCCAGCATTGCCGATGTTAATAAAAATGCAGCTGATAGTATGGTTGAAGTGCATGCCATTATTAAAGATGATGGGACTGAAGCCGCTAAGCAAGCCGAAGCTGAGGCGGTGATTGCGATTATTCAGCGCGAACGGATTGCAAATCCAGATGCAAAATTAGCCGTTCTAGTCAGAGCCAAAAATCATCTCAACCATTTAGTTACCACTTTGCGCAGGTCACACACTGATATCAAGTTTCAGGCACTGGAAATTGAGGCGCTGGCTGGCCGCCAAATTGTGCAAGATCTACTTGCACTCACGCATGCGCTGCACCATAGGGCGGATCGGGTGCATTGGTTGGCGGTGTTACGCGCACCTTGGTGTGGGCTTACTCTGCATGATTTACATGCGCTTGCTGGTAGCAATCACCACGCAACCATCTGGCAACTGATGCAGGATGATGCTCTGGTAGGTCAACTATCTAGCGATGGCCAAGCACGCTTACTGCATGTGCGTGCCATTTTTTCGGAGGCGTTTGAATCACAAGGTCGAACCAGTGTAAGCAGATGGGTACGCGGCGTGTGGTTGATGCTAAACGGCACGGCTTGCTTGTGGGAGCAAGCGGATGTGATTGATGTGCAGGCATTTTTTAAATGTTTAGATGGCTTAGATAAACAGAACCAATTTTCACTTGAGCGAATGCATATGGAAATTGAAAAGTTATTTGCCGCACCAGATGCACAAGGTGAAAACCTACAAATGATGACCATCCACAAATCCAAAGGCTTAGAGTTTGATACCGTGATTTTGCTGGGATTAGGCACAGCCACTGGCGGCAACAATAGCGAAAAACCACTACTGTTGTGGGAAGAAGTGCTAACAGACAACCAAACTGAATTGCTAGCCGCACCGTTTATCCCCAAAGGTGCACGCGAGCAAGGCCAAGATTCAAACCAAGTCAGCGTGTATGACTTTTTAGCGATGCGTGAAAAAGTACGTGATGCCAACGAAGACGCACGCGTGCTATATGTGGCCGCCACGCGTGCTGAACGCAAACTGCATTTGGTGGGCTTTGCTAGCAAGAATAAGGATGACGAATTTAAGCCTGCCACCAATACACCACTGGCTTTACTGTGGCCGACAGTGAGCCACTATTTTGATGTGCTTAAGCTTACTAGCTTGGAAGCAGATGAAAAACCAGTTGAGATAGAAGATGACATTGCCAACTTTACACCTCAATTAGTGCGATTAAATCAACTGCAGAGGCCTGCCGTGCTGCAAACAAATCAACAGCAAACAGTGTTGCAGCACGGCAATACAAAATCATCATCAAATCCGCCTATAGCAACGCCTAACCTTGCTGCCGATTGCGGCTCACTTGCGCATTTGTATATGGAATTAATTGCAAAAAGCGGCTTAGAACACTGGCCTGTAAGCCGCATAGATGCTTGCTCCCAAAGCATGCAGTTTTGGCTACTGCAACGTGGCCACGCAAAAATCGAAGTCGATAAATACGTACCGCTGCTGATTTCGGCACTTAAGTGCACAATCTCCAGCCTAGAGGGTGCTTGGATATTAGCTTCTAGAGCATCATCACAATCAGAATTAAGCATCAGCTCGGAAATTCAAGAACAGCGTATTGATTTAACCTTTGTAGAAAATGGCACACGTTGGATAATTGATTACAAACTGGGTTTAGATGTCACAGAAACCAACGCTCCTTTTGCCGCACTTGTGCATAAACCTCAACTGGAGGGTTATGCAAGTTTGTTCTCTAGTGAAAAGTTACCAATAAAACTTGCCGTATTTTTCTTAATTTTAGGCAAACTGATTAAACTCTAAGGCCTTCAGGTAAACTTCGTTCCACTATGAAAATATTTTCCTTGCTCTATCAAAAGGTGATGGTCTGGTCTAGGCTACCCAATGCACCATGGTATTTGGCTGTGCTCAGTTTTGCTGAGTCTTCCTTTTTTCCAATCCCGCCAGATGTCATGCTTGCACCAATGAGTTTATCAAACCCCTCAAAGGCTTGGTGGTTTGCAACAATAACCACTATTGCCTCGGTGCTTGGTGGCTTATTAGGTTACTTAATTGGCGCCACGGCATTCGGTGTAATTGAACCTCATCTAAAAGCCAGTAGTTACTGGCCGGCTTTTCAAGTAGCCGAGCTTTGGTTTAAAGATTGGGGATTTTGGGCGATTTTTGTGGCAGGCTTTTCGCCTATACCTTACAAAGTGTTCACCATCGCAGCTGGCACCCTTTCTATGGCCATTGTTCCATTTACAATCGCATCTATCATTGGGCGTGGCGCACGATTTTTTATTGTGGCTGGTTTAATGAAATGGGGCGGTGCACGCATGGAAGCCAATTTGCACAAATATGTAGATCGAATCGGCTGGGCAACTGTCGCGTTAATAGTCATTGCCGTACTTGTATACCGCTAGACCAATACTATTTTTCTCTAAACAAATTCTTTTAACAGCGTTTTTACTAGTTCGACTCTGTGATTAAAATTACCTAGTTGCACCGTCACGCGTAATTTATCAGGCCCATTCATGCGACAGCGGCGGTCACGTTGCAGCAAACTCACTAGCTTCATTGGGTCTAAATCGGCTTTGATATTAAACTGTAGCTGAATCGCTGCATCTGACGCATCAATTTTAATAATGCCTAACGGTTTTGCGGCTATGCGTAGTCTGTGGCAGGCTAGCAAAGCTTCCGCAGGCTCTGGCAGCAAGCCAAACCGGTCTATCAGCTCTTCTTGCAGTGTATCCAAATCATCATCAGTGCCAGCATTTGCTAGGCGCTTATACAGCACCAAGCGCTCATGCACATCGGGGCAATAATTGTTAGGCAACAACGCGGGCACATGTAAATTAATTTCAGTCGTCACGCCTAATGGCGCGTCTAAATCGGGTTCTTTGCCTGCTTTAAGTTGCTTAACCGCATGATTCAACATGTCAGAATACAGCTGGAAACCAATTTCCTGCATCTCACCACTTTGACTATCCCCCAGCAACTCGCCTGCCCCGCGAATTTCTAAATCATGCATCGCCAAATGGAAACCTGCCCCTAAATCTTCTAACAACTGAATGGCATCAAGTCGTTTTTGCGCTTGTGGCGTGATTTTGCGGTGTTCATCGGTGAGCAAATAGGCATAAGCCTGATGATGGCTACGCCCTACTCGGCCACGCAATTGATGCAACTGCGCCAAGCCAAACATATCAGCGCGATTCATAATAATGGTGTTGGCGGTGGGTACGTCAATGCCCGTTTCAATAATGGTGGTGCATAGCAAAATATTGCTGCGTTGCTGATAAAAATCGCGCATCACATGCTCTAGTTCACGCTCACGCAACTGACCGTGGGCAATGGCAATACGCGCCTCTGGAATAATTTTCTCTAACTTTTCTTTTTGCACAAAAATGGTATCTACGTCATTGTGTAAGAAATACACTTGGCCACCGCGTTTAAACTCGCGCATGACCGCTTCGCGAATAATTCCGTCAGAATAATAGGTGTGAAAGGTTTTAATGCTGAGGCGTTTTTGTGGCGGTGTGGCGATAACGCTAAATTCGCGCAAGCCTTCCATCGCCATGCTGAGGGTTCTTGGAATTGGCGTTGCGGTTAAAGTTAGCACGTCAACTTCTGCCCGCAAGGCTTTTAATTGCTCTTTTTGGCGCACGCCAAAGCGGTGCTCTTCATCTAAAATCGCTAAGCCCAAGTTTTTAAACACCACGTCTTTTTGAATCAATCGATGCGTACCGATAATAATATCGACCTTGCCTGCAGCCAAATCAGCCAGTGCTTGTTTTTGCTCTTTGGCGGTTCTAAAACGGGAGATTTCAGCAATTTTTATCGGCCATTCGGCAAAGCGGTCGCAGAAGTTTTGGTAATGCTGTTCGGCTAAGAGTGTAGTTGGTACTAGCACTGCCACTTGCCTGCCGCCCATCACCGCGACAAAAGCAGCGCGCAATGCCACTTCCGTCTTACCAAAACCTACATCGCCACACACAAGCCTATCCATGGGGCGGCCCGATTGCATATCCTTGATGACATTTTCGATGGCTTCTAATTGGTCGGGTGTTTCTTCAAACGGAAAACCTTCACAAAACGCTTCGTAATCTTTGAGTGAAAGCGTAAAGGCATGACCGCGCCGCGCCGCGCGTTGGGCATATAAATTCAGTAACTCAGCCGCTGTATCGCGAATTTGTTTGAGCGCTTTTTTCTTAGCTTTTTCCCACTGGCCAGACCCCAAACGATGCAGTGGCGAGCTTTCTGGCGGGCCGCCTGAATAACGCGAGATTAGAAATAACTGCGAGACTGGTACATATAATTTGTCATCGCCATAGTATTCCAGCAGCAAAAACTCGGTTTCTCCTTCACCAAAATCTAAATTCATCAAGCCTTTGTAGCGCCCTACGCCGTGCTGTTCATGCACGACTGGGTCGTCCATGCGCAACTCTGACAGGTCTTTGAGCATACCCTCAGTATTGCGGGCTTTTTCCTTCTCTCGCCGACGTTGTTGGCGCACAGTGCCAGAATACAATTCCGACTCAGTAATTAGCACGACACTATCGTCACTAAAACCTGCGTGCAGTGGCGATACGCCCAGCATCAATGGCGCTGTAGTGGTTTGAAACTCAGCCCAGGTTTCGCACACTGGCATCACTAGGCCATGCTCGGCAAATAGCTGCAACATGGTCTCGCGACGACCTAGGCTTTCAGCCGTAATTAGTATGCGCTTCTTTTTTGCATCGCTAGAAGCCTGACGGATAAAGGCTTGCAGCTTATGCAATGGCTGCTCGGCGCGCCGTTCTATATCCAAAGCAGGCAGCGCACTGGCAGATTCGAGCGTAAGTGTTAACACAGCAAAGCGTTGCGTTTGTGCAAAAAAATCGTCGGTTTTAATCAACAAAACTTCTGGCTTTAATATGGGCTTTTCAGCATCGTGCGCCAGCAACCTATATCTTGAAGCTGCATCCGCCCAAAACTGCTGCGCCGCCTTATCGCCATTGCCATGCAAGCAAATCACGGCATTCGCAGGAAGATAATCTAACAAAGTTGAAGTCTGCTCAAAAAATAGTGGCAAATACCATTCTATGCCGCCGCTAGCCACACCTTTGCTCACATTTTTGTAAATGGTGGCGCGTTGCGGGTCGCCCTCAAATTGCTCGCGGAAATTACTTCTAAACGTGGCAATACCTTTATCGTCTAATGGAAACTCGCGCGCAGGCAGCAATCTAATTTCTGGCACAGGATACAAGCTACGTTGGGTATCCACATCAAAAGTGCGGATGCTTTCTATCTCATCATCGAACAAATCAATGCGGTAAGGTAGTACGCTGCCCATTGGGAATAAATCAATTAAGCCGCCGCGCACACTGAACTCACCGGGTGAAATCACTTGCGAAACATGGTGGTAGCCCGCTTGCGCACATTGATGGCGCAACGATTCTAAATTAAGCTTTTGCGCTTTTTTCAGCATAAAGCTATGCCCTGCCAAATAAACCACAGCAGGCAGGCGAATCAGGGCAGTGGCCATAGGCACAATGACCACATCACACAGATTTTGGCTGATTTGGTATAAGGTGGCGAGCCGCTCGGAAATTAAATCTGGGTGTGGTGAAAACACGTCGTAAGGCAGTGTTTCCCAATCTGGCAGCAGGCGCACACTAAGCTCTGGCGCAAAGTAAGGGATTTCTTCTAGTAAACGCTGTGCTTCAAACGCGTTGGAAGTAATCATCACCAGCGGTGTTTTTTGCTTACTTTCTGTTGTTTTTAGGCGACATGCAAGTGATGCTAGAGATAAGCTATCTAAGCCATTGGCAACATAAGAAAAACGACTTTTTTGCCCGACCTTGGGCGCGGATAACTGCATAAATGTGCTTGAAAATGACTTGGTTTAACGATGGATTCTGCCTATTATAACTGTAAGGCTAGCTTTAATTGATAAAGCTTGTGCTAATTGTTTGTGCATTACAAAAAGAAAAATAAAGCCGAATAAAACTAAGGGGAGATTGTTCTATGCCAGTTGAGCCAATCAATGACAAGCAAGCAGTAGCAATTCATGCTGCCAAATTCGTTAAAAATGGGATGCTGGTGGGCTTGGGCACTGGCTCTACCGCCAATTATTTTATTGAAGAGCTCGCAAGACGGCAAAAAGAAGAACAGCTAAAAGTCACCACCATCGCCAGCTCTAACGTCAGCATGATTAAAGCGCAGAGTTTGGGCTTAAACGTGATCGCACTGACACAGGTGGCCGAGATAGATTTATATGTAGATGGTGCCGATGAAATTACACCTGACATGACGCTACTAAAAGGCCGTGGCTACGATTTGGTGTTAGAAAAACTGCTGGCAAAAGCTGCCAAACAATTCCTAGTCGTTGCAGATAAAAGCAAATTGGTAGACCGCATCGGCACCAATTTTGCCATCCCGATTGAAGTGATGCCAATGGCATGGAAAGCGGCCAAACGCAGCTTAGAGAATGCTGGTGGCGTAGGTGAGCTTCGCCAAAATTTAGCGAAAGATGGCTTAACCGTCACTTCACACGGCAGCTTGGTATTGGATATGGCGTTCGACAAGTCAATTCCAGAACAAGTGCTTAATACCCTGATTAACAACACGCCAGGCGTGGTGGAACACGGCATTTTTTTCGGCCTGACCAGCGCCGTATTGATTGCGGAAGGTGGCCATATTGAAGAGCGTTGGCGCTAAATCAAGGCTTATTGCTTGCTTAAGTTAAATACGCCTAAATTACACAGCCTGTTACTGGCTTTCTTATTGCTGCCTGTTGGCTGCGATAATCCCAGCGAAGCGCCAATGCCTGAAACCCCTGCACCAATCGCAAATAAAGAAAAAGTCATCACCTTTGTTACCATGAATAGCCCCAATACCTATTTTGTGGATGGTAACAACGAGTTTGCTGGGCTAGAGTACGATTTGGCTAAATTGTTCGTACAAGAGTTGGATGACGGCACACAATTAAAATTCATTGTCGAAAATCACATCGACCAAGTATTGCCCAACCTCATCAATGGCAAGGCAGATATTGCGGCGGCAGATATCACTGTGACCGATGCGCGCAAAACCCGTGTTGAATTTAGCATTGCCTACCAAGATGTGCAGCAACAGGTAGTGTACAACAAGGCTAATATTAAAAATCCACCAAAAACCGTAAAAGAGCTGATTGGCAAAAACATCTCAGTACCTGCGGGCACCAGCTTTACAGAGCGCTTAAACAAATTACACCAAATTGAGCCCAACCTATTTTGGGAAGAGCGGCGCGACGTAGATTCGGAAAAAATAATTCAAGAAGTCGCAGATGGCGAGGTGGATTTCACCATCGCTGATAGCCATTTAGTGGCGATTTTGCAGAATTTTCACCCAAATTTAGGCATGGCTTTTTCAATTGGTGAGCCCGAAAAAATTGCTTGGGGCATTTCTAAGCAAGCTGACCCTATGCTACAAGAAAAAATTAATGCATTTTTTACCAAGATTAAAAACAATGGCACATTGCGCAACTTGATTGACCGCTACCATGGCAATGCAAAACGCCTTAACCCGTTGGATATTAAAACATTTTTAATGAATAGCAACACGCTGTTACCAAAGTACAAACACCTATTCAAACAAGCACAAGAAGTTACAGGTATCGATTGGCGACTACTGGCGGCGATTAGTTACCAAGAGTCGCATTGGGATACTTTTAGCACCTCGCCCACTAATGTTCGTGGCTTGATGATGCTGACTGAATCCACTGCTGACCAAATGGGCGTCACCGACAGGCTAGATCCAAAACAGAGCATTCCTGCAGGCGCCAAGTATATTAGTATGCTGATTGATACCATTCCTGACCGCGTGCGAGAGCCAGACCGCACTTACATGGCATTAGCCTCTTACAACATTGGCTATGCGCATGTAGAGGATGCGCGCGTGTTAGCACAGCGCTTAAAACTTAACCCAGATAGCTGGGCCGATGTGAAAAAAACGTTGGTGATGTTGACCAACCCAGACTACTACGTCAATGCCAAATATGGCTATTGCAGGTGCGGCGCGCCTGTCATTTTCGTAGAATCAATTCGTAGCTATCACAATATTTTATTGCGCTACCAACCTGCACATAACCCTGAACAAGATAGATTTAGGTTGGCGAGTAACGAACAAGCTGCGCCTATTTAATTACTTTCAATACTTAGCTATTTAATTTCAGTTAAATTGTTCATATAAGGACGCAACACGTTCGGAATAGTCACGCTGCCATCGGCATTTTGATAATTCTCTAACACCGCTACCAGCGTTCGCCCCACTGCTAAACCAGAGCCATTCAGCGTATGCACAAATTCAGTTTTGCCTTGCGCATTTCTAAAACGCGCTTGTAAACGGCGTGCTTGAAACGCCTCGCAATTACTGACGCTAGAAATTTCACGGTAAGTATTTTGCGCAGGCAGCCACACCTCTAAATCGTAGGTTTTAGCTGCGCCAAACCCCATATCGCCTGTACACAAACTCACCACGCGGTAAGGCAGTTCGAGCGCTTTTAAAATATTCTCGGCATGGCCAACCATTTCTTCCAGCGCTTCATAGCTTTTGTCCGGATGCACAATTTGCACCATTTCAACTTTATCAAACTGGTGCTGACGTATCATACCCTTGGTGTCTTTGCCGTATGAGCCAGCCTCTGAACGGAAGCATGGCGTATGCGCAGTCAATTTAATCGGCAAGGCTTCTAACGGCACGATTTCATCGCGCACAGTGTTGGTGAGCGTGACTTCTGATGTTGGTATCAAATACCAGTAAATATCTACTGGAAGCATACCCTTAGGTTCTTCTTCTGAACCTTTTAGATAAAGATCAACGCCAACTTTTTTACCTTCAGTAGCACCGAATGAGACTTGGAACAAATCTTCTTTAAATTTTGGTAATTGCCCTGTACCACGTAATGTTGCATCATTCACTATATAGGGCGTGTAGCATTCTTCATAGCCATGTTGTTCAGTTTGCGTATCCAACATAAATTGCGCTAAAGCGCGGTGGAGTTTCGCGATACCGCCGCGCATAAAAGTAAAGCGAGTGCCTGATAACTTAATTCCTGTATCAAAATCTAGCCCAAGTGGCGTACCCACGTCGGTGTGGTCTTTAATCGCAAAGTCGAAACTACGTGGTGTGCCCACTTTGCGCACTTCCACGTTATCCGTTTCACTTTTGCCTGCAGGAACGCTGACGTGAGGTAAGTTTGGCACATTCAACATCAAGTCTTTTAGTTGCTCTTGAATATCAGCCAGACGCGCTTCCCCTGCCTTAAGTTGGACGCCCAAACCTGTCACTTCGGCCATGATAGCAGAGACATCCTCACCTTTAGACTTAGCAAAACCAATACTCTTGGAAGCCGCATTGCGCTTTGCTTGCAGCGCTTCTGTATTGGTTTGTATGGTTTTGCGTTCCGCCTCTAATTTGCTGAAATTTTCTGCATCTAGCACAAAGCCCCGCTTGGCTAATTGACTCACTACACTATCTAAATCGTTTCTTAATTGTTGAATATCTAACATTTACTTTTTCGCTTTTTTATCTGACTGTTGTTTATCTAGGTCTTTTAAGTGCATTAATTTTTCGCTTATTTTACCTTCTAAGCCGCGCGACGTGGGTACATAAAACTGTGGCGGTGAGCTTTTACTTTCATACAACTCATCTGGAAAGTAATCCACGCCTGCTGCATAGGCCTCTGGTTCGTTATGCGCGTAGCGATAGTCTTTGCCATAATCCAAGGCTTTCATCAGCTTGGTAGGCGCGTTTCTTAGGTGCAAAGGCACTGGCCGCGATTTATCTTGTGCCACAAAACTTTTTGCTTGATTGTAGGCGTTGTAAGCGGCATTGCTTTTTGGTGCTACTGCCAAATAAATCACCGCGTTGCTCAGCGCCAACTCGCCTTCTGGCGAACCTAGCCGCTCATAAATTTGACAGGCTTCCAAACACATGCCCTGCGCACGCGGGTCGGCTAAGCCAATATCTTCAATCGCCATCCGCACAATGCGCCGGCCTAGATACAGCGGATCTGCGCCGCCATCAATCATGCGTAAAAACCAATACAAGGCAGCATCTGGGTTGCTACCGCGCACCGATTTATGTAGCGCCGAGATTTGGTCGTAAAACGCTTCGCCACCTTTATCAAACCTGCGCATTTTACTGGCCATGGTGGTTTGTAAAAAGGCTTCATCTATATATTTAACGCTTGCTCCAGCTGCCGCATGGAATAAGGACTCTATAAAGTTCAGCAAGCGCCGCGCATCGCCATCGGCATAGGACAATATTTGTTCTTGAACAGCGTCAGCTAAGCTAATCTCTGGTGCGATTAAGGCACGTCCACGTTCCAACAGCAGCGCCAACTCTGGCTCACTCAAACTATTCAGCACAAACACTTGTGAGCGACTGAGCAGCGCGCTATTTACCTCAAATGACGGATTTTCAGTCGTCGCGCCAATAAAGGTAATTAAACCACTTTCAACAAACGGCAAAAACGCATCTTGCTGACCCTTATTAAAGCGATGCACTTCATCCACAAATAATATCGTTTTTCGGCCATGCTGCTGCAAGGTGAGCTCAGCACGTTCTACTGCATCGCGAATATCTTTAATGCCTGAAAGTACCGCTGAAATGGGAATAAAATCTGCGTCTGCTGTGTTGGCAATGAGGCGTGCCAAGGTGGTTTTACCAACACCTGGCGGTCCCCATAAAATCATCGAGGGCAGTTTGCCTGATTGAAACGCGACCCGCAGTGGTTTGCCTTCGCCCAACAGATGCGATTGCCCCACCACTTCATCCAGCGTTTTTGGGCGCAGACGTTCAGCTAACGGAGCTTGCGGAGTATTGACTTGAAATAAGCTATTCACTTATTTTTCTTTAGGTTAAAAATGATGGTTTATTTTACTGCGAATCGCGCTATAACAAGCAGTTAAAATTTCAACTGGTGCAATTGAGAGGCTAGCTCAAAAGCGATTATCTCAAAGCAAGGTAGTTCTGAAATATTAAACGCTTATTCGCCCACCACATCCACCCCTTTGGGTGGCGTAAACAGAAAGGTTGCATCTTGCAGCACGGGGTTGCGCTCTACCTCGTTAAAAGTGATGTGCGTAACGTGATTAAAGCTGTCATATAGCTCCATTTTGCGCAGTTTTTCCGCCTTAAAACCAAGCAGCACACGTTCGAAACCACTTTCTTTATCTTTTGGAATCGCTAATACCCAAGTTAAGCCATCTTTACGAGTTGCGTTTTTAAGGGTGAAGCTTTTTTCTACCGCTTCACCGCCTGCAAGCATAGCGGCTGGGCTAGAGCCTAAGGTTTTACTGAGCTCGCGTATGGTGACTTGTTGCAGCTCAGTATCAAACAAAAATACTTGTTTGCCATCGCTCACAATTTGCTGCTCATAAGGTTTTTTGTAATCCCAGCGGAATTTATTTGGTCGCTGTAGCTGCATCGTGCCTTCTACTTCTTGCACTTTACGGCCTTTGTTGTCGTTGACTACTTGGGTAAATTGCGCGCGCATGGTGTTGGTGTTGTTAAAAAAATCGCGCAAGCTTGATACGCCGTCTGCCATTGCAGCCTGACTAAATAACATCAAACTCAGTAATAATTTATTCATTTAAACCCTTTAAAAACATGCGAGAGAAAAACGCTGCCCTGAAAGCCAATACCCATGCGGCTTACAGAGCATCAAAAAGAAGGCATCTACAATGATTAACGTTTATCAGCTAATTGCGTGTACAAACGCATGTAAATCACAGCGCTAATCTTCTGCGCTGCTGCCCGCTTTTACCAGTACTTCGCGGTTACCGTTGCTTTGCATGCTTGAAACCAAGCCTGCACGTTCCATATCCTCAATCAAACGCGCAGCACGATTATAGCCAATACGCAATTGGCGCTGCACAGAGGAAATACTGGCACGACGGCTGGTCAATACGATAGAAACCGCCTCATCATACAGCGGGTCTTTTTCTACGCCATCCTCGCTTACGTAATCACCCGCTTCACCGCCTTCGGTTTCATTGGTCAAAATGCCTTCAATATAGTTTGGCTCGCCCATCGCTTTTAGGTGATTTACCACTTGGTGCACTTCGTGATCACTGACAAACGCGCCGTGAATACGCACTGGGTAACCCGTACCAGGCGGCATGTACAACATATCACCTTGGCCAAGCAAAGCCTCTGCCCCCATTTGGTCTA